>NZ_MNRT01000036.1:0-59227 GCF_001916075.1 Clostridium sp. 29_15 | reverse complement strand
TCTATTAATTACATGACTCCAGATCAATGTGAATTATTAGCTAGAAGTGCAGCATAAAAAAGTTTGACTTTTTGTGTCCAAAATATTGACATAAGACCAGTTTAAGAATAAAGATGGAATACAAATAATGAAAGATTATATGGCTTCAGGATCATTTGCAAGAGGAAAGGAAGAAAAAAATGCTTCTAATTCGTTTGTATTTGTAGGAAATATTAATCTTATTTATCTAAATGGAGTTTTATGATGTAGATTTTTGCTATATAGATAAAAAACAATGGATGAAGAGTATATATCAGTTCCAGAGCAAGGTGGTAGAAAACTAATACCAAAAGGTTTAGGAAAGCCAGGCCATATATATACAGTAGGTTATATTCAGAGTGAAATGATTGGAGTATACAAAATAGAAAATCAAGTTGTTTCTGGTTCTGGTAAGTTTAAAAAATCAGGAGTAGCATCAGATAGAGAAGCAAAAGAAAGTTTAGATACTGCTTTAGAATCTTTACAGCTAATAGTAAAAGAATTAGTGCTTCTATATCAACTAAAACTAAAGATTTCTTAATTCATATTAGTGATTTACAGGGAATTGCTCTAACAAGTGAACTTGCAGTTGCTCAATTTATTGCATTATGTTCTGCATCACTAGAAAAAACTGTTCAAGAATCATTAGTTGTATTAGGAAATATTAATTATGGTAGAATTTTAATGATAATAGAAGAGTTTGATAATTGTCTTCAAGTTTGTGTTGATGCCAGAGCTAAAAAGGTATTGATGCCTGCAACAGCTGTAGTAGATTTACAAACAGTTCCAGCCGATTTATTAATAAAAGTACAACCAATATTTTATTCTAGTGCTATTGATGCTGTATTTAAGGCTTTAGGAGTAAATTAAATAATTTATTAAAATGTATAAATAAAATAGTATAAAAATAAAAAAGCAATATGGACAAAATAATATTATTATAGTATATTTTGAGTGTAAGCTTACAGAGGTGTTAATGTTGAAGTTTGGAGAATACATAAAAAGTAAACGACTAGAAAAGGGAATTTCTTTAAGAGAACTTGCCAGTAAAGTTGGAATATCACCATCTTATATGAGTGATATAGAAAAAGGAAGAAGAAATGCACCTAATAAAGAAAAAGTAGATAAAATTGCAGAAGCCCTGTTTTATTCAGAGGAAGAAATAAATGAACTTTATGATTTAGCAGGAGAATCTAAAAACTCTATAGCTTCTGATTTATCGTCATATGTTATGGAAAGTAATGATGTTAAATATTTTCTTAGAACAACTAAAAATAAAAATGATGATAATTTAATGGATGATATTAGTTATGTTTTAAATAATGAAAATATCCAAAATATTGTTAGAGCAATAAGACAAGGAAATTATACAGAAGATGAATTGAAATTTCTTTTAAAACTAATAAAGAAATAGGAGGATATATGTATTGAGAAGATATACTAATGAACAGTTAGAGGAGATTGCAAGCGTTGAGTTAGAAAAAGCTAAAAAGTATAAAGGTTTATATAATAAAGATTTAATTAATATAGATTTATTGGCTGAATTATATTTAGGTTTAGAGATCGAGTATAAAGAGCTACTTGATACTAAAAAATTGGCTATGTTAGTTATGAATCCTATGAAGGTAGTTGCAAGGATAGATTCAGAAGATGAGAATGAGGAGGAAATACTTGAAATATTAGCGGTTCAAGGGAAAACTATACTTATAAATTTAAATGAGTCTAATAATAGAAATGAAGGTGGATTGAGATTTAGTATAGCACATGAAATAGCACACTGGATATTACATAGATTTTATTTGGAAAGTGAAATTGATGATGATATTGAAGTTGAAGCTAATTATTTAGCAGCAGCGCTACTTATGCCTAAAGAAAAATTTAAGCAAGAGATTGAATTGTTAAGATTAGAAAATGATAAATATAAAGGTGAAGAATGGATAACAAATAAGTTAGCAAAAAAGTTTAATGTATCAAAAACTTCCGCCAGGATAAGAATGGAGTGTATTATGGGAAAAAATGAAAATAAAAGTTCGCAAAGTTGCGTACATAATAAGGAAGATAAACCTAAAAAGACGAAGAGTGCAGCTGTAACTAATTACACTTGCTTAAATCAACAGCTGAGTTATGAAATTACAGAAGAATTTTTAAAAGAAAGTTATGTTTATGAAAATAATATAAACAAATCATTTATAGATTTATATGAAAAGATAAAGAAGATAGCAAAAGATAAAGATATAGAACAATGGAAAATAGAAACATTGCTGAATATTCCTAAAAAGATAAGTCAATTAGAACCATATCAATTTATTGCATTTAACGAATGTAGAAATAAGTTTTATTCATTAGATATATTAAGTAAAGGTCAAATAATACAAATAAATAGTAGGTTTAAAAAACAAATAGAAAAATTTGTAAGCGATAATTTAGAGATATTTAAGGAAGCAAAATTAGAGTTGGATAAGTTAGATTTTTCTGTTGAGGAAAGTAAAAGAGTTTCATTAAATGATATAGATTTTAATGAAGAGTTAATAAGTATGAAAATATTAAGAGATATTTCAAGTAAGAATTTTGAATATGATGGTAAAATAATTGATTTTTTACCTTGTTATAATGTAACAATAGGGATAGAAGTTATAAGTGATTTAATAGAAGATAATGAACTTAAAGATGTAATTAGAAGATATTCATTTGTGATACAACCTAATATTGTTGAATATAGGAATAAAAAATATTTTGAACCTAAGATAGTTTTAAGAAGATTTATAAGTAGTATATTAACTGAAGATTCTTTAGGAACACAATTTAGAAGTGAAAGTAATAAGTATATAGATTTAAATAGAACTATATTTATAAAGTGTGATGATAAGTTTATTACTGTTAGAATAGCAAAGAAGAAAGATCTTGAAGAAGGTGAAGCTATTAAAATACGACCATATTATAAGGATTACTTTATATTTAAAGAAATTAAGGAAAATATGGATATAGGAATAGAGAATATAAATTCAGCTTTATTTGCAGAGAAGGCTAATCCAGATATATTAATAGCTTATCATACATCTATGAAATATGATGTAGACACTAAAATAGGTGTAGGGGTTCATAGTAATGATAAGGTATTAATAAAGGATCATATTTTAAAATCTTGTGAAAACTTAAAGTTAATAGAGCCAATTGAATGTATAGTTGCAAATAAAAAAGATTTTATTAACATATCGGGTTCGGCTACTGATCAAGGCAAATTAAAGTTAGATAAGGTATTTGTAAAAAATAATCTTAATGAAGTAAATTTATATGTTTTTAGAATAGCTAATAGTAAATTTAAATTAGAAGATTATATAAGAAGATTTATAGAACATCCATCAATTATAAAAAAGGAAAAATATAAAAAAGAACCTAATATTGAAAAAATCAATAATAATCAATATAGTATTAAACTTTACAATAAAACAATAATTTTTAATATTATTGAGATAATTAGTGATAAAATTGCAGGGCGAAAGATATCGGAAAATGAAAATTATGAAGATAGGAAGAAAATAATATTGAATGCTATGGGACAGGTAAAGGAAAACTCAATAGCAAGTGTATTAATAGATGATTTAAGAAAAAGCCCTAAGGTAGATTCTAAAAATATTATAAGGCTTGCTCTAAATTCAATTGGAATTGTAAATCAATTTATAATTGATGATGTTGGAGCTGAAAATAAGACTGATGAAGATAGAGATAATGCATTTGATAATAAAACAAGAGCAGCCATGTTAGATTTACTAAATGATATTGGATTTGTAAATGCATCAGGAGTAATAGAGAATAAAGTTATATATTCTTTTTGGGTGTATAGGATAGGAAAAAAAGATAATAAGAATAAATATATTCCATTTATAATAAGAACAAATTTTAATGATATTGAGTTTATGATATTAGAAGGTAATGAGTGTTATGAATGGATGCCATTATTTAAGGCTAATAGTGCTATAAGTAGTTTAGGAAGCTGGTTAAATAGTTCTGGAGATATAGAGGAATTAACACAAGAAGAGGTTATTAATGAAATAATAGAGGAAATAAATGAAGATTCAAGAGAAAAAATAGTAATTGTATCACATGAGAATAATTTTGATAATAATTTGTTTGAAAATAAATTTAAAGAATTTATTAATGCATCTGTAGTAATGACTAATATTTCAGAAACTGAAGTTATACAATATCATAAAACGGCAGGAAATACAGGAATAACAAGTTGTATTTATAAGATAGACGATAATTATTATAGAAGTTATGGGCAAAAGGTAATAGGAATGGAGCAGAATTCCGCTTTATATAAAAAGGATTATTTAAAGAAAGAATATAAGCATAGAAATTTATTGGATATTAAAATTTTAAAAAGTAACATAAATAATAATATGTTGACAGAAATAATTCATAGATTAAGATTACCTTTGACAAATAACATACATGCTAATATGGATATACTTACTGAGCATTTAAGTTCTTTTGAAAGACATATAGAAGGGAGTATAACAAAAAAATGATAAATAATGGAGGCGTAGTGGAGAATTTCAACTTATTATTAAGAGATATAAATTTATTTGAAGAAAAAGAAGATTTAAAAAAGTTATATCTTGATTTACAAAGAGCTAAAAATCAATTTATATGTTTTAATGACTGTTTTCAATTAACAGACTTTATAAGGAAGCTTGCTATTATTTCACCAGCTGACTTTGGAATACAAAACGATAGCGGTTATATAAATAAAGGAATATACTCATTATCTATTTTAGATAGTGAGTATAATCTAAGAGATGAATGGAGAAATTATTTATTCAAAAATACTGGAGAAAAATTCTTGAAGAAAAGATTTAGCAAATTAATTAACTTATGTTTAGAAATAGAAAAAAATGAAGGGGATAATTTGGGGCTTAAGTGCTATATATTTTTCAGAATGGACACTGTAATAAGAAATCCTATTACTTCAATAATAAAGTTTAAAGAAGAATTAGCTGTATTATTACAAGATAAATTTGAAGTATATAAAGATAGGTTTATTGAATTATTTAAAGAATTTTATGAAAAGGTAAAAGCAAAGGGCAAATATAAAGTTTGCAATAATTGTGGATATTGGGATGATACAAGTAATAAACATGTGTTTTGTAAAGAAAATAAATTTAAAGAGCTTGAGTTAGGTGTTAATGATTGGATTATAAAGGAATCGGTATATAAGGATTATACGTCAGTAGGTCTTATAGAAAGAGATGTATTTGATAGATTGAAAAAAGAAGGTTTTGAGGTAATATTATATCCAGATATAGAAAGAGAAGGGGATTTAAAAGTTATAATTTATAATAAACAAATATTTATAGATTGTAAGTCGTATAGTAATATTACTGATTTAGTAGATGAAATTAAAAGGGATAAATATTTGGATAGAGTTATAGTGGTACCAGATATTTATTATAAAGAACATAAAGAATATATTGAGGCAGAATTACCTAAGTATTTAAGTAGAAAGTTTTTAAATATAGATAATTTAATAAAGTATTTAAAAGTAGAAGGGCGAAAAGTAAATGAATAATCGTAGTTTTTATGAATTACATAGAGATAATAATCTTAAAGAGATATATAGTTTTTGGGAAGAATTTGATAAAAAGATATTAATATTTGATAATCCAAGTGAAGGAAAAGTATTTGATATTAAGAAAACATCTTTTATATATGCTGAGCATGTTTTATTTTCAGCATATTATGTTTACGGAGAAAAATTTAAAGTAGAGGATGTTTTAGCGTTATACACATCGATGCCTGAAACTTTTATATCTAATATGGATGAAATGAAATATAACTTTGCAGTTAAAGGTATTTATTATTTAAAGAGTTTTTCAAGAAATGAAAGAGAATTATTAACTAATATTAAATTTTATTTAAATCAAAAAAATGATATTATTACTAAATTTAAAATGTTCTTTTTAAATGAAGATAAACAAACTATAAATTTTAAAAGTCCTGATTTTTATAGTGAGAGAATAGGGATATATATAAATTTAATAGAAAATTCATTTTCAAAACATCTAAATAGTGAAAAAAAGCCTGGAAGTAAAGTTGATGATAATAGAATAGGACAGGAAATAACTAATAAACTTAAGGAAAAAAGAAGTTACCATGAAAGTATACTTAAAAATATAAATAATATATTAGATACAATAGATGATTCTTTTATAGAGAACATGGGAGAGAAATATAAATATCAAAATGATAAGATAAAAGTATATGATGTGCTAAAAGATAGTATTATTTATTCGGAAAATAAATTTAGGCTTAATGAGTTTTATACTCACTTAGCAGGTAAAACTGGTGCAGGAAAGACTGTGTATACAGATATAATTATAAATAAACTAGCTAAAGAAAATAAAAGAATGCTAATAATAACTGATAACACTATTAATAGTAAGCATTATAAGGAGCGTCTTGACAAATTAGGAATAAAAAGTACTATTTTAACTGGTAAGAAAAGAAATCATTATATAGAAAGATATTATAAATCTAAGAGACAGAATGTATTGCTAGAAAATAAAGAAGAAGGAGCTTTAAAGAGTATTATATTAAATGAATCTATAATAAATAATTTAGATTATTTTTGTAGTGAAGCAAAAGAGCCAGAAGAAAGTGACTATGATCAAATTGATGTAAAGAGAGATTGTAGCAAATGTAAAGATGGATTCTTAAAGTGTGGATATTATAATATGTATAGAGAAATGATAGACTCTAATGTTATTATAGCGACAGCAAAGACATTATTATTATCTAAGATGCCAAGAATATTTGATTTAGAGGAAAGAACGTTATTTGAGATATGTATTTTATATTCGGATTTAATGATTATTGATGAAGTTGATGAAATACAAAAAGAGTTTGATGGAGCTTTTATTGATGAAATAAAAATATATTCAGGAAATGCTGTAGATGATACTTATAGTAGAGGAGATATAGAAAGTCTTTTAAAAATTGTTAATAATATTGATAGATTAGATATTTCAACTAAATCTGTAGTTAATGAATTTAAAAAGGATGTTAGAATATTAGATAACATTGTTGATATATTAATAGTATTATTTTTAAATAAGGGAAACCAAGATTTTATTAGAGAGTCTATAGGAGTTAATAAGAGTTTTAATTTAATATCTTTAATAGAATTATTTTTTGAGAAATATATTCGTAAAATGCAGGTAAATCAAATGGAAAATAGAAAGGTTAATAATAAATCAGTAATTAATGATTATTATAATTTTTTTGTTAATGAAGATACAATAAAATATATTACATCTAAATATTTTAAGTTGCTAGAGGAGTATGATGTAGATAAGGTTAATTTAGAGAATGAAGAGGGTTATGAGTCTATAGAAGAAGTTTGTCATAAGATATATAATGGATTAATGAAAGACTTAAAGGAATTAAATAATAAATATAATATAAGATTTAAAATTCTTAGAGATAGTAAAAAGAGTTTAAAAACTGAGAAAGAGGAAATGAGAACTAAATTTTTAATATTTATAATGCTTATTTCTTTAATTGATAGTTACTATAAAAATGTGAGAAGAAGATTAAGGTCAGTAGTACCATATGTAAAGGAATCAAAAGACAATGGGTTAAGAGATTTAGTATTTAGGTATTTATATAAAGAGGATATTCCACTTGTTCCAGAAAGTTTTTTAGAAAGTTTTATTAGTGGATATACTTTAACAGAGGAAAAGGAAACTAATAAAAATATTCTTGTTCTTAAAAAAAATAATTATACAGGAATAGGAAGAGAAGTGTTGTTTAATACTACTAAAAATTTAGCAGCATTATACGATACTAAACAAATACCAATGTTTATGGCATCTGCAACTAGCATAGATACTAAAAGTTCATTATATACAATAAAATATAAGGTGAATAGATTATTAGAAAATGATAATCAAAAAAGAATAAGTGATGCATCGCTAACAAGAAAAGAGCTTAAAAAGTTAAAAAGAAAAAATAAAATTCCTATAATATTAAAATGTCATATATTTAAAGATGAAAAAGGATTGTGCTTTATTTCGGGAAGTTCAAATGATAAAGAAAAGGATAATATTCAAAGAATAACCACTCAACTAAATAATAAATTATTACCAGATTTAATTAAGGATTTGTATAATTATTATGATGAAAATAAAATAAAAAAAGGAATTTTAATAACAGCCTCTAGTGCAAGAATTGCAAAAGTTATTTTTGATAATATAAATATTAATGGAGTAACTAAAAAAATGTTATGGATACCTGCTTTTAATGAGGAACCTAATAAGGATATTTATATAGAAAAATCTAATGTTGAAAGAATATCTGATTTAGGTATAGATATACTTATTGCAGTAAATAAATCAATAAGTAGGGGATATAATATAATGGCATCAAATACAAATGAAGCATATTTTAGGCATATAATAATTGCAAATAGATATCTACCGTCTCCAAGTGATAACTTAACAATAATATCATACTTACATGATTATTTAACAAGACAATTTATGAAGGATAAGAAAAAAATTTCTATTGATTTTAAAGTTTTAAAGAAAACATTAGGAAAATTACAGGTTAAATTAAAATTCCAAGATACTTATAATAGTAAAGACGATGATATAAAAAATATGATAGCAGGTAATATGTTTGCAGATTTATGTCAGTTAAAGGGAAGAGCTCAAAGAGGTGGAGCACAATGTATTATTCATATCATAGACTCAAAGTTTTATTGGGAAACGGCAATTTTATCACAGGAAAAAGAAGATATTGGATTAAGTAAAGTTATTGATAAGATAGATTTTTATAAAGATGGAGAAGTTAAATGTGCAGATGATACTGATTGCATATTTAATAAGTTTAAAAATATTTTAGATAAAAATGATCCATTAGTTGTAAGGTTATTTGATGATATGATAGAGGCTTTTGAAAATCATCAATTGATTGTACATTAGATATATAAGTAAATAACTATATAAAAGTTAAGTAAAGCTTTTATATAGTTATTTTTAGTTTGTTCTAAATAAGATTAATATATTATCAGAAATAAAAAGTTTATCATTATATCAACAATAACAGATTTTATCCCATTTAGAGGAACATCTTGTTTTAGGTTCACAAGTTACTCAAGTAACTAAAGAAGTTAAAGAAATGATATTCTCTAAGGGGAAAGTATGTTCTCATCGTACAGGTGAGGATATATTAAGGAATGGTAAGTATAATTGTAAGCAAAGATGCATTTGTAGAAGCTGTAGAAGGACTTTTATCGAGTTTACCAACTATGCAACATATAAAAGCAAGAAGTTTTTAGATAAATGGATGATTAATTTGAAGGAGTAGAGGAATATTGCCTTACTGATATAAGTTCAATGTTTTTAACAGAAATGAGAAGTTAGGGGCCATGTTCAGCGGGGTTTTATGAAGCTATGTATTTAGCACTAGACGATTTAGATTATGCTTTTAAGAAATTTTCTAAAGAAGAGTTTAAAGAGTATGTTGGAAATTTAAAATATGCTGAATATATATGTGAAGAAATATATAAAAGATTTGAAGAAATAGAAGAAGAGGCTTCAGAGTTAGAGAAATAATTAATAAAGTAAAAGAAGTAAGGGCAAAGAGTAGGAAGGTAGATATAAATAGAGCTGATATTGAATATACAAGTTTATTTGGAGAAAAAATGATTTATAGGTATATAGAGTCAAGCAAGTAATTACAAAGGAAGTGATAAATTATATATTCTTAAGGGAGTCAAAACTACCACAAAATAAAGGGAAAACTTTAGAGCTTTTTAATTATGAAAAAATCATTAGAGTTGAATTAAATGTGCAATAAAATACACCTTTATTTACCAATCAGTGCATGACAATTTTCGACAAAGAAAATTTGGTGATTTTGTTATACTTTTAATATCAATAAAAGTTAGAAGGAGAAGATAATGATAAGTATAAAAAATAAAAACTTATGGAAGTTTTCTTCTATTCAAGGAATAGAAGAGTCAACATTTAATAAAGTTTTAGAAAAGTTTTATGATCTTGGAATTTCTGGACTTGTGAGAGAAAATGTTCAAAATTCACTTGATGGTAAATTACCAGGGAGCAATGAAGCTGTTATAGTAACTATAAAAACAGGTAAAATAAATAAAGAATTTATTCCAGGTTTAGAAGATATAAAAGAAAGAATTGCATGTCTTCAAGGAAGAAATAGTTATACTAAAGAAACTGTAGAACATATGCAAAATAAAATGAATGCTGAAGACGTTGATTATATTTCTTTTGAAGATTCAAATACAAAGGGATTAACTGGTGCTAAAAATGGACAAAGTGATTCTAAAAAAGATACATGGGGAATTTATGCTTATAATAAAGGTGTTCATTCAGAAGAAGAGGATTCGGCAGTAGAAAAATCAAGAGGTGGGTCTCATGGTATAGGTAAGATTGCTTCAAATGCTGCTTCAGAATTACATATGATGTATTTTGCCAACTGTGATGCAGAAGGTAATAAACATTTAGGGGGAACAGTTCAGCTTATAGAACATAAATATAAGGATAATTATTATCGTTCAACTGGATATTTTACAGATATAAAGCATATAGATCAAAATAAGACGAAGTTTTATCCTTATGAAAATACATTTAATGAAGTATTTGAAAAGAATACGAGAGGGTTAAAGATTATAATACCTTTTTTAAGAGAACAGTTTAATAATGAGAAAGAAATAATAAAGAGTATTTGTGATAGCTTCTTTATTGCAATTTTAGAAAAGAAACTAGAGGTAGTAGTAAACGATAAAATTATTAATAGCAAAACCATAGAAAAGTATATAAAGAATAAAGATTATTATATTCAAGAAGTTTCTGAAATAAAAGATGAGTTTACTCCTTTATATTTAAATACATATAAAAATATAGAGGCAAGGGAAATTCAAATACAAGATACTAAAGATAAATATAACTTCAAGCTATATTTTAATTATGATGAAGAAATACCAAAAGGTCGTGTTGCTATAATAAGAACTATTGGTATGAAGATAGAAGATAAAAAGGTTAAAGGGAATGTAAACAAGCCATTTAATGCTGTACTTATACCTGAATCAACGAAAGAAGATGCATTTCTAAAATCACTAGAAAATGAATCTCATACTGAATTAACTTTTGAACATATAAAAGATCAAGTTCTACAAAGAAATGCTAAAAGATTTATTAATAATATATCTAAAGAAATAGCAAAGATCATTGAAGGTGAAATTAAAAAGAATAATCCTACAGATGGCGTAATGGATACTAAAGATATTTTATATGTAGTTGAAAGTCAATTTAAGAAAGATTTATCAAAAACTATAGCAACAGTAAAATTGAATAAGGGAAATAAAGAAACAACTATTTCAAAAGTGAAAGAAGATATTCCTAAAAAGGAAAAAAAGAAAAAAGATGAAAAGAAGCCTAAGAAAAATAAGCCGTTAAAGAAAGTAATGAAAGATAGAAGTGAAGAAGATTTAGATGGAGAAAGTAAAGAAAAACTAGATAGATATAGCACATATCCTGATATGGTTGAAAGACTAATTATAGGTAATAAGGAATTTGTTAAGTTTGATTTCAATGGATCAGATGAGATCAAGAAAGCAAAAGTATGTGATATTGCCCTATCAGTGGTTGATGGTATGGGTGATGAGTGTTCTAATGTGGAATTTGACATGAATGATAATTATGAAGCTGCAATAGATAAAGCTACAGGAAAAGCATGTAAAATAGATAATAATTTAATTAAAGATGTAAAAATAATTAAGGGAATAGCACAAATAGAATTAAGGTTAAAAGCTAATTATAATAAAGCTTTAAAATTTGTCTACTATGTGGAGGTGTAAAGATGATTTATAAGAAAGACGTAAACTTTCCATATCCTTTATTAACAAACACATCTAATAGTTATGATGGATGTAACTTTATTTTAGATGTTAATTTAGATGAAAACACAAATAATTATAGATTTCAGATTAATTATGAAATTGGTTCTCCATTCATAAATAACTTGTTAGAAGATGGACAAGCACAGCTAATTTTAGTAATTCAATCAAAGGATAATAAATTTTATAATCTAGGATTAAATGAAAAGGTTAAGGAGATACCAAAAAACAGAATATCACTAAGCAAAAGAACAACGTTGCAGCTTCTTATAAAAGCTAAAGATGAAATATGCTTTAAAGAAAATATGGATTTAAGCTCTTTTTATGAAGAATTTAAAGATGAAATAATTGTACCTAAGAGTTCTATTCTTGGATTTTCAAATAGCGTAATATTTGAAGGAAGTAATGCTAAGCCATTAGAATTATTTGAAAAGAAAATAGATCCAAATTTAAAATCAGATATAAAGATAGAGTTAAATTCAGAAACAATTGTAATTAATTATAAAAATGAGGCATTACAGTTTATTGATTCACCACAAAGTGCTACACTAAATAATCCTTATGTGTATATGGGATTACAAAAGGCTCTATTCCAATTTATCAAGAATAATAGTAGAAATGGAGAAGAAGAGGTTGAGCTAGAAAGTATTGATCCACCAGAAAATGGTTTAGATTTTAAACTTTATAACCTTATGAAAAAGAAAATGATAACTGAAGTTAACATAGATAATATGGATGAAGTTATATATGCTATATCAGATAAGGTTATTGAAAAATATTGTGCAGCTGTAAGGAGATTATATTCTGATGGAAATTAGATTACTTAAAAGTGGATATAAAAAAAGTGAACAATTTTATAAAGATTTTTTAGATGATAATATTAAGAATAATGATGATTATTTTAGCGGAGAAGTAGTTAATATAGATGTAGCACCAGATTTTCCAATATATATGGGTGTTGGATATGATAAATGTAGGGACAAAATGTTTAAAGAAGCTTTTGAGATAATGTCCAAGTATTATCTAAAGACAGACAGAGATATACATTTTGATGAATTATTTTGGCATTCATTGTTATGTGTTTATAAGAGAGAGTATTTATTAGAAAATTATCCTGAGATAAAGGAAGGGATAAATAAGTTTAAAAATATAGTAATTAAGAAGTTTGACTGGGAAAACTACATATATAAGTGCTTATTAGGTGCTCAATATATAAATGATAATGTTGAAGATGAAGAACAAAGAAATAGATATTATGATTTAATAATCGAAAATCTTGATTTATATAACTATATTATTAAATATGAAATCTTTAGAAATGATAAGTTTTTAATAAATTTACTTGATGTTACAGATGAGCTTGGTTTAAGTAAAGTATTAAAAGCTAAAATTAAGGGCAGAGATGACCTAGGTAAAGATGAACGTGTTGGAAGAAGAGTTATCTATGAATTTAATAAGAGCTATCCAATAGTAATGTCTCCAATGATGGATAAAGATGAATTTAAAGAAGTGTTTTTGAAGTATTTAAGCTTTTATTTAAATTAGAATAAGTATTATAACAAAAAAATAGAAGGATTTGATTGGGTAAGTATGGCAATAAGTGAAGTTAGAATAAAAAATTATAAATCTTTAAAGAACATTATTATGAAATTTGACAATGAAAGCAATATTAATTGCTTGTTTGGAAAAAATGGAGTAGGAAAATCTAATATTTTAGATGCGATGAATTATTTCTATAATAATTTAAGCCAGTATAATCTAGAAAGAGATATTATTGATAAAAGCAATCCTTATGTATATTCAATGGAAATAAGTGTACTGTATGATGTGGATAGAATTTATAATATATTAAGCGAGCATGAGAATTGTTTTATAAAAGAGGAATTAGAGAGTATTAATAAATATATAGTTGTAGATAAAAATACTAATAAAAAAATGATTTTACTAAAGTTAATCCAAAATAAAGATAATATACTGAACTTTATTCCGAATGATAAGAAATTGTTAAAATTTATTTATAGATACTTTCCAATATACTTTTTCGATACAAGATTTATTTCATTACAAAACTGGGATATTATATGGGGAATGATAGCTGAAATAACGCAAACTAATTTAAAAATAAATCATGGAGAAGTAATAAGTGAGTTAGATAGTACTTATAAAAATATATATGGAGAAATGTATATAAAAACAGTGAAATCTATTGAAGAAATATTTAAAAGTGAAAATATTGATATTAATAAATATAACTATAACGAAAGATATAAAAATATACTTATATCAAGATTAGCAGGAAATGAATTTATAAAAGAGGGTAATAAACTAAAGTATTATTCAGATGGATTAAATTCTTTGAATTTTTTAAAGTTAACATTAAAATTAATATTTAAATTATCAGAAAACGGTCTTAAAGAGCCAATAGTTATAGTTGATGAAATAGAGATAGGTCTACACCCACAGTATATAATTAAATTAGTAAAAATAATAACTGAGACAATTAATAAATGGGGAAACGTTATAATTTCTACACATTCACCAGTTTTAATAGCAGAATTAATTAAGTGTACTGACTTAGTACATCTGTATAGAGTTGATATGTTTAAAAATATAAGTAAGATTGAAAAGATGCAAGAAATAGTATCCAATGAAGATAGAGACATATTTACTATAAATGAATCATATTGTTACTTTGCAAATAAGCTTGTTTTTGTAGAAGGTGCATCTGAAATGCAACTTTTTTCTCATAAAAAAATAGTAAAACTCTATAGTTTTTTAGATGAAATAGATATATATCGTTACGATTCAAATAATACAAAATTAAATTTTATTTATCCAGATAAGACCAAATTTGATTTGCCATATTTGGTTTTAGTTGATATGGATAAAATACTATCTTATAAAAAAAGTAAAAAATTTATTATAAAAAAAGAATCATTAGTAAATCCATTGTGTAAAGAAAAAATAAAAAGGAAAGAAAAATTTTTATATTACTCTGAGCATAAGCGAAAAACTTATAGTCTTAGAAATAAAATAGAGAGTAAACTAAAAGAGTGTAAATTTGAATTTGATAAAGATAAGCTAGGTATATACAATAAAAAATATGATGAGTTAATTAAGGAAATACAGAGATATTGCTTGAATTATAATGTTTATCCAGTTACAACAACTTTAGAAGGTTTATTGATAAATAATAGCAATGTGAATATATTTATAAAATGGATAGAGAAAGAAATAGTAGGGAGTGACGCTTTAATATTGAAAAATATTCTAGAATATAATAAAGATAATAGTGCTTACTATACTGAAGTATTAAGAGTTATATGTAATGGTAAATTTAATAATTTAAAAACACTAAAAGAAGTTGAGGGTACAATTGATAAAGATCTATTGAAAAATATAAAGTATTTAAATGGGAAAATAGGTAAAAAGACCGGAGGGTGGATAATTAAATTTATAGATTTTTATTTTGATGAAAATATAGATGATAGCAAAGGCGTAAATGTTAATAGAGAAATTTTCAGAAAGTGTTTTCCAGAATTGGATTGTATATTGAAAATAATAAGAGATATGGTATAATTGAATACATAAGTAGAAATGTGATAATAAGAGTAAAATCGTATTATTACTCCTTGATGTTTTATTAGAACTAACTTAAAGAATTAGTTCAATATATTAAAAAGCCAAGGATATGTATATACAAAATGCTAAGTTTATTGTATATATTATGGATCGCATTTAGCGCTACCGCGTGAATATGAGAAGAAGTACTTATGTAAAAAGTTCTCAGAGATGAGAACTTTTTATTATGTAGAGAATTATGAGTTTAGTACAAGTATAAGTTTAAGGGATGTATTTCTATTTTATAAGAGGTAAGAGATGAAAAGATGGAGAATTGATAATTATAGGGATTTTTTTAACAAGATATTAAAAGTTGAAGAAGATGAACTAATAGCGCTTTTAGAAAATAAGAATAATGTATACTCATCATATAAAATTAAAAAGAAAAAAGGTCATAGAACAATTTATTATTTAAAAGATAATTTAGATTTAGCTAAAATACAGGGAAATTTGATAAAAAATTTTCTATCAAATATTATGTTGTCAGAATCATGTTACGGATTTCGTTGTAATTTAAATTATATTGATTTTTTGGAGAGACATACAACATTATCAAATGATAGATATTTTTTAAGATTAGATATTAGTAATTTTTTTGAAAGTATAAGCATGGAACTTCTTATAGATGTACTAAGCTACTATATAGAAGACAGTGAATATGTTACAAGTGATGAAAGTAACAAGATAGTATACTACATAAAAGAAATAGTAACTTTTGACGATAAATTAGTTCAAGGAATAGCTACTTCACCAATAATATCTAATATAGTTTTTAGACAATTAGATATAAGAATTGAAAAATATTGTAGAAAATTAGGAGTAGAATATAGTAGATATGCTGATGATTTGCTTTTTTCAAGCGAAATAAAGAGCAAGATTCATGGGGATTTTTTCATAGGAAAGATAGCAAAAATATTATCGAGTAAAAGTTTTAATTTAAATCATAAAAAAACAATTAAAGCCGATAAAGAATTATGTATTAATGGATATGTTGTTGGGAAAAATATTAGAATATCAAGGAAAAAAATGCAGACTATTTCAAGGGTATTGTTTTTTCTTAATAGTGTAAATATAAAGAAAAATTTAAATTTTTTAGATGAATTAAATCATAAGTTGAAAAATGAAATGAAAGATAATAGAATATACTTTTTAAATAAAATACAATTAATTAATTATTTATCGGGTAATAGGGCTTATTTAATCTCAATTTTAAGATATTCAGATGAATATTTTGGAAAGAGAATAATAAAAAAGATAAATAATATAGAGAAATTAATATTAGAATTAGATGAAAGTTAATAATATGATAGATAAGATAAGTAAAAAAACAATAATAGAAAAAGAAATAAGCGTTACAGAAGAAGTTAGCAATGCAATTACAGGTAACAAAAATTACTTAATTAATAGATTAAAAACAAGTATTAAAAATGCAAAAAGTATAGATATAATAGTTTCCTTTCTTATGGAATCAGGAGTAAAGATGCTTCTTAATGATTTAAAAGAAGCGTTAGATAGAGGAGTTAATATAAGAATACTAACAGGAAACTATCTTAACATAACTCAGCCATCAGCTTTATATCTTTTAAAAGATGAGCTTAAAAATAGAGTTGATTTAAGGTTTTATAATAATCCAAAGAAATCATTTCATCCTAAAGCATATATGTTTCATAATGAATTAGATAGTGAAATATATATAGGATCATCTAATATTTCCAGAGGAGCATTGACCTCTTCAATAGAATGGAATTATAGATTTAATAAAAGTTCTAATCCAAATGATTTTAATGTGTTTTATGAAACCTTTGAAGATTTATTTTATAATCATTCCTATGAAATAACAGATGATGTTTTAAAAGATTATTCAAAGTCTTGGAAGAAACCAAAGGTTCAAAGTGATATTGAAAAAGAGAAAAATAGTGAAGAAAATAATGTGCTTAATATTTTTGAGCCAAGAGGAGCTCAAATTGAAGCTTTATATGGATTAAAGCAAAGTAGAGAAGAAGGATATGATAAAGGTTTAGTTGTAGCTGCCACTGGTATAGGAAAGACTTACTTAGCAGCTTTTGATTCTAGAGAATATGAAAGAGTTTTATTCATAGCTCATAGGGAAGAAATATTAAAACAAGCAGCTATTAGCTTTAAAAATGTCAAAAATTCTGATGATATAGGATTTTTCTATGGCAATCAAAAAGATACTAAAAATAAATTTATTTTCTCATTAGTTCAAACATTAGGAAAAGATGAGTATTTAAATGAAAATTATTTCTCAAAAGATTATTTTGATTATATTGTGGTAGATGAATTCCATCATGCAGTGTCTAATAATTATAAAAAGATTATGGAGTATTTTAAACCTAAGTTTTTACTAGGGCTTACAGCAACACCTGAAAGATTAGATTCTAAAGATGTATTTGCTCTTTGTGATTATAATATGGTTTATGAAGTAAGATTAAAGGAAGCTATTGAAAAGGGATGGCTTGTTCCTTTTAGATATTATGGTATTTATGATGAAACAGTAAATTATGATAATATTGAATATAAAAATGGTAAATACAATGATAAGGAATTAGAAGATGCGTTAATGCTTAATAAAAGAGCAGAACTTATAATAAATCATTATAGAAAATATAAGTCATCTAGAGCTATAGGATTTTGTACTTCAAGACATCATGCAGAATATATGGCAAAAGTATTTAGTGAAAATGGAATAAAAGCTGTAGCTGTATATAGTGGTGAAGGTGGAGAATATTCTTCTAATAGAAATGAAGCATTAAGTGCTTTAGCTAAGGGAGAAGTACAAGTACTATTTTCAGTAGATATGTTTAATGAAGGATTAGATATTCCAGCAATAGATATGGTAATGTTTTTAAGACCTACACAATCTCCAACAGTATTTTTACAACAACTTGGAAGAGGTTTAAGAAAATATAAAGATAAGCAATACTTAAACGTACTTGATTTTATAGGAAACTATAAAAAGGCTAATTTAATACCATTCTTATTAAGTGGACAAAGCTATTCAAAAGAAGTTAGTAGGAGAAATAGTCAAAGTGATTATGAGTTTCCAGATGACTGTTTTGTAGATTTTGATTTTAAGCTGGTAGATATATTTAAAAAGCAAGCAGAAAAAGAAATGACCATTAGAGATAAAATTAGAGAAGAATATTATGCTATAAAAGAAGACTTAGGACATGTTCCTTCAAGAGTGGAATTCTTTAATAATATGGATGATGACATATATGATAATATTAAGACTAAGAAGGGGTTAAGTCCTTTTGCTAATTATATGGTGTTTTTAAATAATATTAATGAGTTAAATGAAGAAGAAAGTGTTTTATATAACACAAGAGCTAGAGAATTTATTAATATGATAGAAACTACAAGTATGAGTAAAACATATAAAATGCCAGTGCTATTAGCTTTTTATAATAATGGTGATATAAAGATGGACATTGATGAAGAAGATGTTTATAAGAGCTTTTATGAATTTTATCACCAGGGATCTAATAAAGTTGATATGTTAAAGGATAAGAGTACAAAGGACTTTATGGAATGGGATAGTAAAAAATATATTAAATTAGCTAAAAGTAATCCAGTGAAATATTTATTACAAACTCATAGTGATTTCTTTAAAGAAAAAGAAGGATATGTTTTAGCTTTAACTGATGATTTAAGAGAATTTATAAATAAAGAAGAGTTTAAAAAGCATATGAAGGATGCAATTGATATAAGGGTACAAAGTTACTATAGAAATAGGTTTGTTAAAAATAAATAAGATGCTTATAATTATCAGAAAGAACATTTTTATTTAATTAATAAGTAACCAGGAGGACATATGAAAAAATATAATAAATTAGTTAGGGATCTTATACCTGAAGTTATAGAAGCAGATGGGAAAAAGTGTGAAACTGAAATAGTTTATGGAGAGGAAAAGACTAAGTTCTTAGAAGATAAGCTTAAGGAAGAGGTAGATGAATATTTAGAAGATAAAAATTTAGAAGAGCTTGCTGATGTTATGGAAGTTTTATTTGGACTTGCACATAATCTTGGATATAGTGAAGAAGATTTACTTAATAAGAGACAAGAAAAGCTTAAAGAACGTGGTGGATTTAAAGACGGAATAGTTTTAAAGAAGGTGTAGTAGTATATATTTACCCTAAAATAGTATTTGAAAATATATAAATATTAATATGAAGAAATCACGGGAAAAATAAATAATGCACTTAGGATGTTAGCAATTCTTAGAAGTAGAAAAAAGTTA
Organism: Clostridium sp. 29_15; assembly: GCF_001916075.1. NCBI lineage: Bacteria > Bacillati > Bacillota > Clostridia > Eubacteriales > Clostridiaceae > Clostridium > Clostridium sp. 29_15. Next base: position 39,398 of record NZ_MNRT01000036.1, on the reverse strand, counting down.
CAAGAAAAGAATTAGCAGAAGAATTAGAAGTAGATATTAGACAGCTAATCATCAAGAGGAAAGTGAAAAATGGCTTACTATTAATGATGGAATTATAAATAATAGAAAAATAAAAATAAAATATATGGATTCTCAAGGAAATATAACTGAAAGAAAAATTCATCCTTATGGATTATATACTTATTATGGATCTAATTATTTTATAGGAAAATGTGAAGAAAGATATGCATTAAGACAATTTAAATTAGTTAGAATAAAAGAAATTCAATTATTAAAAGAGAAGTTTGAAAAAGATAATTTTAATTTATCAGATTATCTAAAAAATACAATTGGAATTTTTAAAGATAAAAGTTATAAAGTAAAACTAAAGATAACATATCCATATGCCATGGGTTTTAAAGAGTATTCATGGACTGAAGATGAAGAAATAGAAGATTATATTGAAGAGGGATATATCATTTACAATGCAACAGTAGAAGGTAAAACAGAAATTATCCCATGGATAATGGGAATGGGAACAGCTTGTACTGTTTTAGAACCATTAGAATTAAAAAAAGATATTATAAAAGCATATAAAGATGTGCTTAATAATTATAAATAGTATTTAATGAAGCTATATAAGGATAAAATATTAATTCTTATATAGTTTTTTTATTGATTTAAATTTAGTAACTGATCTATAATGATGTATTAAATAATATTTAATTACGGAGATTAAAAGAATGAATAAATATAGATTTAACATAGAAGAAATATTAAATAAGGAAGTAACAGTTGAAGCTGATGACTTTGAGCAAGCTATGAAAATAATTAATAAATTATATAGAGATGAAGAAATTGTATTGGATTATGATGATTTTGTAGGATATACAATAAATTATATTAATGAAGAAAAATAAATTAAAAAAATATTTCAAAAGGACTATATATGTCACTATTAAGATTTATTATATAGACATAGAATAAATTACTTAAGAGGTGGCAGAAATGATAAAAATAAAACATAATTTAGATGCAAATAAATTCAAATGGTTATGGTGTAAATATGTACAAGCAGGAAATGATGAGAAGCATTGTACAAATTCTTTAAAGGGAAAGTATAGTAAAAAATTTAGTAAGCATAATGAAAATTTTAATAATGAAACAACAATAATATTTGATGAACAACCAGAAGATAGCTTCAAGGCCATTTATATATGTGGAGTTATTAGCAAGGGATATAGTGCAAAAAAAAATTATCCGCATAATGTTCATTTAGCAATTGTTCCAAAGAAAGGTGCTAAATGCTTATATCAATTTGAAGAGTGGACTATAGAAATTGAAGGTGGAATGATTTCTATGATTCCTGAAATTGAAGAGCTTCCAGAAAAGTATCAGGATTTACCAGATCAATATGTTACTTGTAGAATATTTAGATGGGCTATTGGATATTTCTTTAATGGGGAGGTTAATAATAATGAAAATATATGTGGTTAATCATATATTATTTATATACTCTCCTCATGAAATTGAAGTAACTAATTATGTGTTTAGTAAAAAAGAAGATGCTTATAAACGTTTTAATTATCTTATAAAGGAAGCTAGAATATTATCTTATGGATTTGAAGCTGAACAAGGTGAATTAAGAAATGATGAGTGTTTTGAAATGGAAGTGGATGAAGAATTTAATATTTTATAAAGTTGAAATAGAGGTATAAATTTATGATAAGTCCAAAAGCAAATGAAATTAAGGGGTTATATTACAAAGATTCATATACATGTTATTAGAGCATTATAATATCAAAAAAGGACAATCACACAATGCATTACAAGATGTTTTGGATCTATTAGATTTATTAAAAGTTATAAAGCCAGAAAGATGGTGTGCTTTAAGTATATCAAGATCAGTTTCAAAGAATGATAATAAACAAGGAAAAGATGGTACTAAAAGCTCAGCAAAGTCTAATAGTTTTAGAAAGTTTGCAAAGGATAAAGAAACAGGTATGAAATAATAACAAAGTGAGGTTTGTTAAAGGATTTGTGTTAGTATAAAGTAGTGGATATATTAACTAAAAATAATATTAGTCTTCTTAGAGATGATTCATTTATACATTTAGATCAAGGAGCTCATTATACAAGTCCGATATTTCAAAAGAAATTTAAAATTTATAATTTAGAAATATATATAGAACAGGCTTATTGAATGCATATACATTTTATGGTAAAATTGAAAGGTGGAAATGATTCAGATAATAGAAAGGAAAACTAATATATAAGATTTATCATAGGAATTGTACATATGGATATACATAGGAGAAAGCAAGAATAGAGGACAAAGGCCTCTTTTTTTAATGTAGAAATAAGATTTATAAGAGAAGACTTATAAGGTCAGTAATATAACTTCAGAAAAGTTTAAAAAGATACCAGTGAAGGATATTAGTAGGTTAAAAGGAGTATGTTTAATAATTGGGAGGAATCAATATGAATATTCAAGATTTCTATATAGGTAAGTCTTTTGATGCATATGAATTTTTTGGAGCACATAAAATAGGTAATAAAATTTTATTTAGAGTATATGCACCAAATGCAGCAAAAGTATCATTAGTAGGCGAATTCAATGATTGGCAAGAAGAAGAAATGGAACAACAGTATCAAAGTGGAATATATAGTATTACCTCTGAAAATGCACGTGTAGGTATGATGTATAAGTATTGTATTCATACACGAGATGGACAAGTGGTTTATCATTGTGATCCTTATGGATTTGCTATGGAATTAAGACCTAATAGTGCTTCATATATAGTGGATTTAGAAGAATATAAGTTTAGTGATGATGAGTGGATGAATAAAAGAGATAAGTGTTATAATAAGCCATTAAATATTTATGAGATTCATATGGGATCATGGATGAAAAAAAATGACGAAACTTATAATAATGGATGGTATCGTTATAATGAAATTGCTGATAGACTTATAAATTATGTAAAGGAAAATGGTTTTACTCATATAGAGATAATGCCTTTATGTGAACATCCTGTAGATTGTTCTTGGGGATATCAAAATACGGGATTCTTTAGTCCAACATCAAGGTATGGTACCAATAAGGAACTTAAAGAGCTTATAGATAAATGTCATAAGGCCAATGTAGGCGTAATATTAGATTTTGTTCCAATACATTTTGCAGTAGATGATTATGGATTAGCAAAATTTGATGGTACGGAACTTTATGAATATCCACATAAAGATGTAGGCGCTAGTGAGTGGGGAACTTGCAATTTTATTCATTCTAGAGGAGAAGTATGCTCATTTCTTCAATCAGCAGCAAATTATTGGCTTAAGGAATATCATTTTGATGGTTTAAGAATGGATGCTATAAGTAGAGCTATATATTGGCAAGGAAATCCTGCAAGGGGGGTAAACTCTTGTGCAATTAATTTTATTAGAAATATGAATGTTGGACTTCATAAACTTCATCCTACTGCTATGATAATAGCAGAGGATTCTACTGCATATCCTAAAGTAACTGCACCTGTAGAATATAACGGATTAGGCTTTGACTATAAATGGGATTTAGGTTGGATGAACGATACATTGGAATATTTTAAGATATCACCGAAAGAGAGACCAAATCATTATTACAAGTTAACTTTTTCAATGGAATATTTTTATAATGAGTTATTTTTATTACCTTTTTCACATGATGAGGTGGTTCATGGAAAAGCTACTATCATTCAAAAGATGTGGGGAGACTATGAAGATAAATTTAAACAATGCAGAGCACTATATATGTATATGTATACTCATCCAGGAAAGAAGCTTAACTTTATGGGTAATGAAATAGCACAATTTAGAGAATGGGATGAAAAGAGAGAGCAGGATTGGCAATTAATTAAGATGCCGTTACATTATGCTTTTAATAAATATATAAAGAGATTAAATGAAGTTTATGATAATTATGAAGCTCTATATAAAAATGAATATGATAGCAGTTATTTTAAATGGCTAGAAGTAAATGCACCAGAAAAGTCAGTATATATATACGAACGTGGGCGTAGTGATCATAGAATCATAGTAGCACTTAATTTTTCAGATAATGAATATGCTCCATTTACATTTAAAGTTGAAGAGGAGCTGAGGTTGAGAGAAATAGTAAATAGCGATAGTGACATTTATGGTGGAAGCACATGGGGAATGAGAAGTGATGTTACTACAACAAAAGAAGATAATTATTTATATAATTTGAGTATTAATTTAAAGCCTTTTTCAGGTATAATTTATGAAGTAGTAAATGATTAGAAAGGCATGAGTATGGTAGCAAAAACTCCATACTCAGAAGTATTAGAGGGTCAATGGTTGACTCCAATGCCAGTAAAAATCTTAAAAAGATTAGAAGATTAATTAAAGAATGCGAATTTAAGATAGCAACTAAAGCTTTTCTAGTAATCAAATTAGAGATTTTTTTAGAGAATACTAGAGTATTATATTTATCATATTCCATAAGATATTTACTATCAATAAAAATAGCATTAAGTTTATAGGCAATTTCTTGAAAGGGAGCATATCAAAGGCATGTTTTTTTTAAAATCATTAAGAACATACTTTCGAGTAAGAAAAAAATATAGTATAATTAAAATAAAAAAGAAAAAGTATGGAGTTGTTAAATGAAAGGTAAGGAACACATGATGATAGGGACTACCGCTACAGCTACCATGGGTATTGGTTTTTTAATGAACAATAATATTGGCGATGTAGTACATTTAGTTCCTTTAATAGCCGGTGGCTTTATAGGCTCATATATGCCGGATATAGATTCTCATAAATCTAAAGCAAGTCAGGTATTTAATAAGATAATTATGATATTAATGGTTGCTTTAGTAGTAGGATATAGTTTTGGCTTAGCTCTTAGTGTGGATGATATATTAAATATTTTTAAATATACTAGTGAAAATTATTTGGGATTAGTTTTTTTCTGTGTCAATACTGTTCTTGGAAAGCTTTCTCCCCATAGAATGTTTACTCATAAAATATTAGGTACAACATCCTTTTGCTGGAGTGTATTTTTAATAGGTAATAAATATTTGGCTCTCGGTTTTACAACAGGTTATATATTACATATTGTATGTGATAGATTTTCGCCAAGAGGAAAAAATCTTAAGTTTTTTGAATTTAAGCTTCCTTGTAGGAATAGTAAAAATAAAACATCTGTTGATTGGTAGAGTTATAAATTCTTAAAAAAAATACGTAGTTAGTGATAAAGCATACATAGTGTATGTTTTATTTTTTTGTGTATAAATTTTAGTGCAAATGGCAAATAATATTCGTAAATGCTTAAAAAGAGAGGAAGGTTATTATGGAATATAGTGAGAGAATGAAGGAAAAGTATATGACCAAGATAGATAAAATAAATAAAATAGATGATGAGGACACAAGAGTGCATTTAAAATTAAAATTAATGGCAGATATAATTAATGAATTAGATAAAAATTAAACAATAAAAAATTTAGATAATATTTTGGAAGTATATATGGTTATGGTGAAGAATTAAATAATTATAGTTGTGGTAAAAATTTTTGATTAAATATATAAATTAATTCATATAATTAAACTTTTGATAATAATATATAATAGATAGAATTAAAGAGGGTGATTGATATGATTAATAATAAAAAAATTATAGAGAAATATTACAAGAAGATGGAAACGATTAACAAGATTGAAGATGAATTCACCAAATCTCAAAATAAAATGAAGTTAATAATCGATATGATGATGTATGAAAAAAATGATAAAAAATGTGAAAAAGAAGCTTAAAATAAAAAAGCAATAATTAATTCTTTTATAGAGTAAATTATTGTTTTTTTTGTTTGTTAAAGAATGTATAATAAAAGTGATAAATGAAAAATTATGCATAAATAATATTATGAGGTGGTGAATTATGACTGTTGATTTATTAAGAATAATTCAGAATATGTTTATGGATAAATACAGTAGAAAAGATATAAATGGCCAGTTTGCTTCATATTTTAACAGGATTATAGGTGTAAGTAATAAGGAAAATTATGATGATATTCTTAGTACATTAAATAAAAAATGTTATGAGAATAGTAATGTATCATTAATTTTTGATGGTGAGATACCTTTAAACGGTGAAATTGAGCTTATTGAATACATTTATAATGAACTTAACTCTATGAATATATTTAATATAGTTAATGAAGATATAGTTATTTTTGATGATTTAGCAATAAATACAGCTTTTTTAGAGGCTTTACAGTATACAATTGAATTATCAGTAAAAAATGAAAGTTTTTTTAATGAATCTATAAGAAATAATTTTATAACTAAACTTATAGTATGGGCATATTCATGGATTAAAAATCTTGATTATAAAAATTCCATTAATCCTAAATGTATATATTATGGAAAGATAAATAAACATGAAATATATTTTTTAATAATGCTTTATAAGATGGGATTTGATGTTTTATATTTAAATCCTTTAAAAGAAGAATACTGGAATGAGGTTGATACTGATAATTTAAGTAAATGTTATGTGAAAAGTAGCATTACTGATCTTGAAAGTTTTAATATTAAGACTCATAGAGGTCATGAAATAGAAGTTGTTGAAACAGTAACAAAGCAAATTGAAAAAAGTATTCATGAAGAATTATTTTCTAATACAGGAATGTATAAACCATGGAAGTTTAGAAAAGGATTTACTAAAAGTGTATTATTAGATACTATTTTAGAGGATATATATATTTATTGGAATGAACCAGCTAAGCTTAGACCAGGATTTAAAGTTGAAGATATGGTAGTTACAGTTCCAAGCATTTTTTATAAAATTGATGGACAGTATTGCAGTATTGCTGAAAATCAGAAAATACTAAAACATTGTTTAAATGCACCAAATACATTGTTTTTTAATGGAGGAAATATTTCTAGAGATATATCAGTATCTAATGATATGTTCGAATTAATGTTTTGTCAGTTAAGTGATGGTACATTTGATGTGGAAGAAATAAAAAAGAGTAGAGTTTATACGTTAGGAAAGTATAATGAAGAGTTGCAAGATTTACTATTAAATAAGTTTAATCAGTTTATTAAAGAAAATAAGATATTAAAGATGAGTTTTGATAAAAAGCTATCTTTAAAGCTTTTAGCATTAATTTTATATCTAAATGAAAGCATAATAAGAATAATAGATAATTTCGATTTTGTTTTTTCTATACCTAAGATAGTTATTTATTTAAATGGTGAAGATACTATTAATGAATGGATGGTTATCTTATTATGCTATTTACATAATATAGGTATTGATATAGTTATTTTTAATCCATCAGGATCTTTCAATATAAATAAATATATTAAGGAGAATAAGATTGTTATTAATAGATTAGAAGAAATACGCTATGATTGTAAATTTGATGAGATAATAAATTATAAGCAAAGCTTTTTTTCAAGGATTATGAATAAGTAATTAATAAAAGAAAGTAAGGAGAGAATAATAGTGAATGGAAATAATTTTAATAGCATGATGAATATGACTGATAACACTATGTTTGCTACTGAAAATAGCATGGCGGAGATCACTAATAATTTAGAAGAATATAAAGAAAGATTAAGGTCTCTTAAGGAAGTACAAGATCTTACAAGTGAAATAGAAGTACAAAATCCAAATTCAATTTTTCAATTTGGTCAAAAAGCTAGTGAAAATATATCAAAAATTTCTGATGAACTTTTAAATTCTATGAAGGAAATAAAAGCTGAGGAAACAACAGAAATGTTAGTTAACTTAACAAAAATAATGGATAAGTTTGATGTTAAAGAAATTAAAAATATAAAACAAGAAAGTTTTGTTTCTAAGATTTTCAAAAGTGCAGGAAATACTATAGCTAGATTATTCCAAAAATATGACACCATGGGATATGAAGTGGAAAAGGTTTATGTATTATTAAAGAAATATGAAAGCGATATTAAGGAATCAAATAATAAATTGAAGAGATTATATGATGGCAACATGGCTTATTATCAAGAATTGGAAAAATATATAGTGGCAGGAGAATTAGCTTTAGAAGAAGTTGAACAATACATTTATCAAATTCCTCTAAATAATACTATCAGTGAAGAGGAAAAGAATATGATGGTACAAAAGCTTGAAATGTGTAAAGAGATGTTAAACCAACGTATATATGATTTAAGAATTGCTGAAAATGTAGCAATACAAGCCGCTCCAATGTTACAAAGCATGCAAATGTCTAATTTTAATTTAATGAGAAAAATAAATTCTTCATTTATTGTAACACTTCCTATTTTTAAACAATGCCTTGCACAAGCAGTTTTATTAAAGCGACAAGAAATTCAAGCTAAGTCATTAAAGCAGTTAGATGATAAAACAAATGAACTTATCATGAGAAATGCAGCTAATACTTCTAGACAATCAGTAGAAATAGCTAAAATGGCTTCAAGTAGCTCTGTTGCCATTGAAACTTTAGAAAAATCATATGAAACAATAATGAGAGGTATTGAAGAAACAAAAGCTATACAACAAAGCAATGCATTAGCAAGAAAAGAAAATACAACTAAGCTTGAAAGTATAAAAATGACAATGAAAAAAAGTATTTCCTTATAAGGGTTGAAAATTAATTCTTAAAGTGGTAATATATACTACATAAAGAAGGGAAAGAAAAGAGGTGCATTGAATATGGCAATTAATTTAGGATCTATGATGGGAAACAGAAGTGGAGAAGTAGTTAATGCGTTGAATTTGCAAAAAAATCAAATTTTAGATTTAACTAAGAAAAATCCAGGCTTAGAAAAAGTAATTTTAGGAGCAGGTTGGGATATAGCAAAGAATGGTTATGATTTTGATTTAGATATTGCTGCTTTCTTATTAAATAGCAATGGTAAAGTACAGAATATACCGCAAGATGTTATATTCTTTAATAATATGGAAGCCCCAGGTATTGCCCTTGAAGGAGATAACAGAACTGGTGCAGGTGATGGTGATGATGAAAGAATAACTATAGATTTATCACAAATTAGAAGTGATATAGCAAAAATAGTTTTTGTAATTACAATTCATGAAGCACAAGTTAAGAGACAAACATTTGGTATGGTAGAAAACTCATATATAAGACTATTAGATGCTAAAAATAATGAAAAAGAAGTCTGTAGATTTAATTTAAAAGAAGATGGGTCTACTAGTACGTCAGTTATCTTTGCAGAATTATTTAGAGATGGATTTGGATGGCAGTTTAAGGCTGTAGGTGAAGGAAAAATGGCAGATTTAAATGGTATTTTATCGCTTTACATGTAAATAAATAAGTAAAAAAAATATATATATAGGAGAAAAAATTATGGGAATTAATTTAGGTGGAAATTTTGGTATGTCAAATAATGATTCAATGCCAGTTTTAAATTTACAAAAAAATGATATATTAGATTTAACTAAGAAAAATCCAGGATTAAAGAAAGTAATTTTAGGTGCTGGTTGGGATATATCAAGAAATGGAGCAGATTTTGATTTAGATATTGCAGCATTTTTGTTAGATAGTAATAATAAGTTCAACACTGTATCTAATGTAATTTTCTTTAACAATCCAAATGGACAAGGAATTACACTAGGTGGAGATAATAGAACAGGTGCTGGTGATGGTGATGATGAAAGAATATTAATAGACTTACAAGCAATTGACTCTAATATAGCAAAGATAGCATTTGTAGTTACTATACATAATGCACAAGCTAAGAGACAAACATTTGGAATGATAGACAATTCATATGTAAGACTATTGGATGCAGAAAATAATGAAAAAGAACTTTGTAGATTCAATTTAAAGGAAGATGGTTCTACTAGTACTTCAGTTATATTTGCTGAGCTGTATAAAGCAGGTTCAGAATGGGAATTTAAAGCTGTTGGTGAAGGACGTATAGCTGATTTAAATGGTATTTTAGCATTATATGCATAATAGATAAAGGAGAATTGAGGATGTTATTAAATTTACAAAAAAATGATATATTAGATTTAACTAAAAAGGATCCTTCTTTAAAAAATGTGATTTTAGCAGCAGGTTGGGATGTAGCAAAAAAAGGTTTTTTTGGATTAGGTAAAGATTTCGATTTAGATTTAGTTGCGTTACTTTTAGATGAAAGTGGAAAGCTAATAGCTAAAGATGGAATGGTCTATTTTGGTAATAAAAGAAATAATGGAATATTTCTGCATGGAGATAACTTAACAGGTCATGGAGATGGCGATGATGAAAGAATTTCAGTTTCATTAAATAATCTTCCAACAAGATGTTGTAGAATAATGTTTGCTGTTACAATATATGAAGGAAAAGCAAGAAAGCAGTCTTTTTCAAAAGTAAAAAATGCTTATGTTAGATTATTAAATGAAGATAAATCATGCCAAGAAATATGTAGATATAATTTAACTGAAGATGCTGGTAATAATACTTGTGTGAAATTTGCAGAGCTTCGTAAAGAAAATGGTGAATGGCAATTTAAAGTTGTAAGTGAAGCTATAGAAGCATCTATACAAGAGCTATATAATAGCTATAGATAACTATAATTATTAAATAGTTAAGAAAATAATAAAAAATTTCATATATTTTTAGTAACTAGGGGGAAGAAAATTGTTACAGGGATTAAATGATCAAGAAGTTTTAGACAATAGGCAGAAATTTGGTGATAATAAAATAATTGAAGCAGAGCCAGAAACATTCTTAGATAAGTTTAAAGATGCTTTTGGAGATCCAATGATAAAATTACTAATAGCCATTGCGTGTATAATGGCTATTATGGCTTTTTTAGGCTATGCTGAATGGGGAGAGCTTATAGGAATAGTTATTTCTGTATTATTAGTTACAGTTATATCAGCTAAAACTGAAATGTCCAGTGATAATGAGTACAGAAAATTAAAAGATGGAGCTAAGAAAGAGCTTTGTAAAGTTTATAGAAATGGCAAAATAGTTGAAATAGAAGTAGATGATGTTGTAGTAGGTGATAGAATTATCATACAAAGTGGAGATAAAATTCCAGCAGATGGAGTATTGTGTTCAGGAGCAATTGCAGTAGATAATTCAGCCCTTAACGGAGAATCAGAAGAGTGTAAGAAGTATGCTATACCTAATGATTTTATTTACAGGGAAGTTGCTATTACTGGAGATACATTTGTAGACAAGCATTCTTTATTTAGAGGTGCTGTTGTGGTAAATGGTGAAGGTGTACTAGAAGTTAAAAAAGTGGGCATGATGACTATGATGGGTGAAATGGCTAAGGACATGCAAGATGATGATGTAGAAAGCCCATTAAAAGTTAAGCTTTCTAAATTAGCTGATAGTATATCAAAGTTTGGATATATAGGAGCAGTGGTTATTGCAATAACTTTAATGATTCATAAAGTTATAGTAGCTGGTGGAGTATCTCCATATTTTGATCTTGGTATGATGTATGTATTTAAAGATTTATTAGAAGTTTTAATGTTAGCAGTTGTTATAATAGTTATGGCTGTTCCAGAAGGACTTCCTTTAATGATTGCCATAGTTTTAATGCAAAATACATCTAAGATGCTACAAAATAATGTATTGGTAAGAAAGCCTATAGGGATTGAAACAGCTGGTTCATTAAACATATTATTTTCTGATAAGACAGGAACAATTACTAAAGGTGAGCTGGAAGTAGTTGAATTTTTTGATGGAGATTTAAAAGATAGCTATCAATCTAGTAAGTATACAAAAGAATATATGGGACTTTGTATTGGAAAAAATACAGGTGCTATGTTTGATAATAATGATAAAGTTATCGGTGGAAATGCTACAGATAAAGCTTTATTAAATTTCTTAGGTAAAAATGAAATGAACTCTTTAAATGATATAAAAGTTGTTAAGAGTCAAGGTTTTAACTCTGCTAACAAATATTCAGCTGCTGAGCTTGAAAATGTTACAGTATATAAAGGGGCACCAGAAAGATTGCTTGGTAAGGCCACTAAGTATATCAATCAAAATGGACAAGTACTTCCAATAGATAAAGATAAATTAAATGCTAAAATAGATTCATTAGCTGATAAAGCAATGAGAGTTTTATCATTTGCTTACTCTGAGAGTGAATTAATTGAAGATGCATTACCAGATGATTTAGTTATTGTAGGTTTTGTTGGTATAAGGGATGATGTAAGACCAGAAGCAAAGCAAGCAATTAAAGAAGTACAAAACGCTGGTGTACAAGTTGTTATGATTACAGGTGATAGAAAAGAAACAGCTGTAGCTATAGCAAAAGATAGTGGGTTAATTAAATCAGATGATGAGTTAGCATTTACTTCTGAAGAATTAAATAAAATGACTGATGACGAGATAAAAGCTGTTATTACAAAGATAAGAGTTATTGCAAGAGCATTACCAACAGATAAATCAAGAATGGTAAGAATTGCACAAGAGTTAAATCTAGTTTGTGGTATGACTGGTGATGGTGTTAATGATGCACCAGCATTAAAGAGAGCAGACGTTGGTTTTGCAATGGGATCAGGTACTGATGTTGCAAAAGAAGCTGGTTCAATAGTTATCTTAGATGATAATTTTAAATCTATAGAAAATGCTATTTTATATGGTAGAACTATTTATAATAACATATTGAAGTTTATTAAATTCCAATTAACTATAAATGTAGCAGCTGTTGCAGTATCGGCTATTTCGCCTTTCTTTGGTGTTGAAGAGCCATTAAAGATTACACATATCTTATGGATAAACTTAGTTATGGATGGATTAGGTGCTTTAGCTTTAGGAGCTGAGCCAGCTTTAAAGAAGTATATGAGTGAAAAACCTAAATCAAGAACTCAAAGTTTAGTGAATAAAAACATGATGTCTCAAGTTTTATGTGCAGGGGCATGGCTTGGGGTAATAAGTTTTGCATTCTTAAAGCTTCCATTCTTTAAAGAGTTCTTTGAAAATGAAGGACAACATTTAACAGCATATTTTTCAATGTTTGTTTTTTCTGCTGTAGCCAATGGATTTAATGTACGTAGTGAAGGTATTAATATATTTGATCATATCAAAGAAAATAAAGGTTTTATAAAGGTAATGTTAGCGATTGTTTTAGTTCAAATAATTTTAACATTTGTAGGTGGGGAAATATTCTCATGTACACCTTTTGGAATTAAAGGATGGTTAATTATTATAGTTATGTCATTGACAATGATACCGGTAGATATGTTAAGAAAGATAATAATGAAATCATCTGAAAAATCTTTAACATATGAAAATGATGTTGAAGCAGTTTAATTGAAGATGAATTAATGAAAAAGACTATTTCTTTTGAGATAGTCTTTTTTTATTAATTTTCAATTGAAAATATTTATATATTTTGTTCATAATTATATTTTATATTATAGGTAATCGATAAATGGGCTGGAAAAACCTCTAGATGTCAGCGCAATAATTTTATAATATGAAGACCTTACAAGTAAGAAAGCTTTTTTTATCCATAATTTGATATACTGATGGAAATTAGGAATTGAATCAGCATCAAGACTATTATCTTTAATATATGATTTTATATCAAGTAATTTAATGTAGCTTTCTTTGGAAAATGGAATATAGAAGCCAGGTATGCTTTTACATATATCATATACCTCATATTTATTGTAGTTTATTACTCCTGCAGTATAGGCTAAGATTGTTAGGGTATTACGGATTATATAGCCAATTCGCTTAATTAAGGTAGCATTTGAAACAGTCTTAGTATTAAAGTCATAAGATATGTTTCTTAACTTCTTATAATTTGAAGCAATATCATTAGTCATGTTGGTATATAGTCTAAGATTATATAGGCAGTATTCGAAAAAACCGCTACGAGAATAAAGGATTAAACCTTCTAGCTTGACACTCCAGAGAAAACTATCGCCATATAAGCATAAATCATAAATTTCATCGGTAGTATAAATTGATATCCATGAAGGAGGAATTTGCATTTCTTCAGCAATATTAAGTTTAGTTATTAATTTTTCACTATAGGAACAGTTATCGATTACTATCAAAAAATCAATGTCGCTATGGATATTATTATCACCACGAATAAATGATCCAAAAACTATAATACTTTCTATGGAGTAGTCTTCAGGATTTACATTATAAATTTTATCATTTAAAGTAATTTCCATATATTTTACTCCTTTATCTATAAATATAAGAGTTCTTTATATTTATAGTATATGTAATGGAAATATTATTGTCCTACTTAGAAAAAAGTTATGAGTGATAAGCATTTTTTGTAGAAAATATTTAAAGAATATTGAAGCTTGGTAGCAATAAATATATAATTGTAGTAAAAAAGTAAAAGTGGTGATTTGTTTGTAAAGCGTTGAGGTAAATAAACAATAAAAATATTTTATTAAATGGCTCTTTAGTATATAATATATCTAAAATATGTTAAGGATATTTAATGTATATTATAAAAAGTAAGGAGTGGTTTTTTGTTTGGTTATGTTACTCCGCTTAAACCAGAGTTAAAGATAAGGGAATATGAATCTTTTAAAAGTTATTATTGTGGAGTATGTATGCATATAAAAGATGGTTTTGGAAATATACCAAGAATGTCATTAAATTATGACATGACTTTTCTTGGGTTGTTACTAGATGGATTGCATGAAGAGGAAAGAAGCTTTAAGATACAGCGATGTATAGCACATCCATTGAAGAAGAAACCTATGATAGTTAATAATAAGGCTTTAGCTTATGCGGCAGCAATGAATGTTTCCCTTGTATATTATAAATTATTAGATGATGTTGCTGATGATAGGAGCATGAAAAGTAAAGTAAGTTCAATAATATTATCACCATATAAAAGTAAATTTAACAGAAATGTTACAATAATAAATGATATAATAGAAGAAAATTTGAAAAAATTATCATATTTGGAGGTTGAAAAGAGATTTTCGTCTATCGATGAAATAGCTCATCCTTTTAGTGAAATAGTAGGTAAAATATTAAATTTATATCCTGAGGAGTTTGAAGGTGACAGTGAAGAAATAAGAGGTAATTTATATGAATTAGGATATTCACTAGGAAAGTGGATATATATTATTGATGCGCTAGATGACTTGAAAGAGGATATGGAAAAAAATAAATTTAATCCTATTAATTACTTGTATAATACCAATAATAAAACGTATGAAGAGCTAATGGGAGAAATAAGGGATAGAATGGAGTTTACAATTTTTAATTGTGGATATACATGTAGAAATGCCTTAGAAAAGCTTCCAATTAAACGTAATAAAGAGATATTAGAAAATATTATAAGCTTAGGTATGATGGACAAGTACACGAAAATAACTAATGAATGCGAATGTAATAAGAGGAGTGGTAAAAATGAATCCATATGAAGTGCTTGGTATTAAACCTGGAGCCAGCCAGGATGAAATAAAATCGGCATATAGAAAATTAGTAAAACAATATCATCCAGATCAATACGTTGATAATCCATTAAAGGATTTGGCAGAGAAAAAGCTTGCAGAAGTAAATCAAGCTTATGAAATGCTTAAGAACAATTCAGGAACCAGCAGTAGTTCTTATAATAGCAGTAGTAATAATTCCTATACTAATGGAGAAAGCTATAGTTCTGATACAGCACAATATGCTGAAATAAGAAGAATGATACAAAGCGGTAATAATATCGCTGCAGAAACTAGATTAAATAGCATAAGTAATAAAAATGCAGAATGGCATTTTCTATATGGAATGGTGATGTTAAACAAGGGTTGGTTTGATGCAGCTATAAATAATTTGGAAACTGCTTGTAGAATGGATCCAAATAATTTTGAGTACAGACAAAATTTAAACAATCTAAGAATGAGGGCTAGGAGTTATACTAATACATATAGAACTACTGGTGGAAATGCCAATGCATTTGATTGCTGTATAAACTTATGGTGTTTAGATAGCATATGTGAATGTATGGGTGGCGATTTAATTGGTTGTTGTTAGAAAAAAATAGGGGGAATAAAATGAAGTCGGGAAATATAACATTAGGTGGAATTCTTATAGCACTAACTATAATAATATTATATTCAGCATCTATATTGCCTGTAAGCACAATTTCGGTGTTGACTATTGCATCAGCAATAGTTCCTGTATGCATAATCAGGAGTGATATTAAGACTGCAGTGATGGTTTATTTAGCATCTAGTATTATATCAGTATTTTTTATTCCATTAAATATATGGCTTTTATATACTCTTATTTTTGGAGGATATGGTATTGTAAAATACTTTATTGAAAGATTAAGAAAAGAGAAAGTTGAAATTATTTTAAAGTTTATTTATTATAATGTAATATTTATTTTGGCAGTAATATTAGCAAAAGCTATTTTAGGAATAGATGTATTGTTAGCTGCTGAAAAGATTATTTCTAAATATATTGCAGTTAATGGAAGGCTGCTTAGCGGAGTGTTGTATTGGGCTATTGGAGCAGTTGTATATTATTTATATGATTATGCAATGACTTTAATTATTACTTTCTATATGGAGAGAATACACAATAAAATTAAGTAATTATAAAAGATTAATTGAAATTTTTCGATTAATCTTTTTTAACAATTCAGATGAACTTCTATTAGAATTATATTAAAAGTATCAGTATTTTTAAAATTACTATAATAATTAATATCTGTATAATATATAATGATTTATATTAAGAGTGAGGTGTAGCATGGCTAAAGAAAAAATGTTAAAAACAAATGCAATGAGGATTTTGGATTCTAATAAAATAAATTATGAGATTCTTATGTATGAAAGTAAGGATGGGAAGATAGATGGTATATCTGTAGCTCATAAGATAGGTATAGATGAGAAGGAAGTATTTAAAACTTTAGTAGCTCAAGGAACAAGCAAAGAATTATATGTATTTGTTATACCAGTTGCAGAAGAACTGAATTTAAAAGTAGCAGCTAGTATTACAGGAGAAAAGAAAATAGAAATGATTAATGTGAAGGATATGCTTAAATATACGGGATATATTAGGGGAGGTTGTTCACCTATTGGATTAAAAAAGAATTACAAGACATATTTAGATAAGAGTTGTAAAGTATTAAAGTACATTATTGTAAGTGCAGGTAAAATTGGATATCAAATAAAGATATCACCTAATGATTTATTGAATGTAGTATCTGGAGAAGTAGAAGAGTTAACTAAATAATTATTAAAGGGACTGTTGAAATAATTGTGTAATATCAATTCTATCAGCAGTCCATTTAAGTATGATCTATAAAATATCAGTTATTTTTATCTATTAATAGCATAATCAATAGTATCAATTTTAAAAATTTTCTTGTATTATTTTATTAACTTAATATGCTCCTTTATTCCAAAGACATCTTTTTCTGTATCAGCTACTTTATGATTCAAGAACTTAACATCTGATTTCAATTCTTGTAACTGATTAGAAAGTAGATTTCTAACTTCTTTACTAACTATTTCACCTAATTTACAAGAAAGATTATTCATTGCTGTAATATTAGCTATTTCATAGCTATTTTCTTTAGTTATTGCGCTCACATTAACTTCAATTAAATTATCAGTTTGCTCTATAACACTATCTAATTTTTTTTTAGTTTTTCTTGAGAAAGTTCAAGAGTGGTTAATCTTTCATTAGTTTTAATGTGTTCTGTCTTTAGAGCATTAATATCATTTCTTAAGCTGTTAATTCCGTTAAGTATTTCATTTAATATTTGTTCCATAAATTTCACCTATTCTATTTTTAATTTATTAGAATGAGTATAACATATTAATTAGAAAAGTTATAGTTTTTTAAATAAAGTATTTGACATTCTTGTTAAAATAGTAATAATAACCATAGTATTGGCAAATACTATGGTTATTATATTTTACCTTAAAGAATGTAGAGGTGTTTATGATGATAAAAACACGATATTTCAATTTAATGAAGGTATATGATGTCACTGGAAAATATCTAGGTTCAGTGCAGGACATTGCAATAGATTTTTATAGTGGAATGGTTACGGGAGTTATTATAAATAGCTTTAGCATAAATAAGAAAAAAAATTATATAGCCATATCAGATGTTATTTCTTTAGAAAATGTAATAATAGCTAAAAGGGTAAGTGATTTTTCTGGAATGAGATTAAAGGAAATTCAAGCAATAGACATTGTCAATGAGAAAAATGTACTAAAAGGTATACTAGAAGATTTGATAATTGATGAGAGAAACTTTGAAATAAAAGGTATTATAATGTGTTCAGGGATATTTGATCGAATGTTTAGGGGAAAAGAGATTTTGCTTATAAAACATTGTATCTTATGTGAATCATATATTCTTTATAAAGAAAATGAAGGTGTAGTATTTAAGACTTTACCTCATATATTTAGGAGTGTAGATAAATGAGACGAGAAAAAAGAAAAAAAATAATAAAGAATATAGTAATTATAGTAATACTTTTAATATTATTTTTAAGCTATTTATATGTAGAAGGGATAAGAGATGTGGTAAATTTGGTGGTTATATCATTTATTGTTTCGTATACTTTGAAGCCTATAAGAGATTATATTGTGGAAAAGTATAGGCTTTCTATAAGAAAGGCAGCAATGATTATAGTGTTGTTTTGCATAGCGTCTTTTATAGGAATAATGTATTTTATGGTTCCATCATTGCTAAGTGAAAGTAGAAATATAGGGGGGATGTTGGATAATTTAGAGGCATATGCTATTTTAGCGGCAGAAAAATTTGATCTTGATCAAATACCTTTATTTGAAACAGTTTATATTCAAATTGGTGATAAGATTAATACAATACTTTCAAAGGAAGCAACAAGTCTATTTGATAATATTATCGCCATATTAGAAAATTTAATAGGACTTGCAATAGTACCTGTAGCTGCATATTATTTTCTTGCTGATGGTAACGTTTTGTATAATAAAGTATTGCTTATTTTCTCTACGGAAAAACGAATAATTGTTAGAAAAATTAATTCCCACATAGATAGAGTTTTAAGTAGATATATAATAAGTCAGATAATATTATCATTAATAATAGGGGTACTTACATTTATTTTAATGATAAGCCTTAGATTGAAAATGCCATTAGTTTTATCAGTTGTTAATGGACTAGTTAACATAATACCTTATTTCGGACCTATAATAGGTGGGGTGCCTATTGTATTTATTGCTATGACTTCTTCTGTAACAAAAGGGATAATTGCATTAGTAGGAGTATTTATCATTCAACAAGTAGAAGGAGATGTTTTAGCACCTAAGATTACTGGGGATTGTATAAGTATGCATCCAGTAACTATTATATTGCTTTTGATTTTAGGAGAAAAGCTTGCTGGAGTAGCTGGTATGGTTTTATGCGTGCCTATAGCTGTAATAATTAAAGTCATATATGATGATATTAATTATTATTTATTTTAATCATATAATTGACATAATTCTAGAAATGCAATATAATTTTCCTATAAAATAATTGTATAAATTGTTTGGAAAATGTTTATAAAGTTCAAAATATATTAAAGCTATGATAAGGATGAGTAGATATGACTTGAATATATTAGAGAGGAAGTGGATGGTGAAAACTTCTTATTTTTCATATTGAAGCTACCTTGGAGCTTATTTTACTTTAAGTGATGCATATTATTTATGCATAATTAGGGTGGTACCGCGGAAATATTGTTTTCGTCCCTTGCTGTTTATATAGTGAGAGATGAAGACTTTTTTTATTATATAAAATAAAATATAGTTAAAAAATAAAAGTCGAAATTGATAGTTTAGACAAAAATCTTCAAATGGTTTTATCTTAAATTATTAATTATCAATTAATACTGGAGGTAATATTACATGAAATTCATGGGAGCAAATGAATTAAGAGACACATTTACAGGTTTCTTTGAAGAAAAAGGTCACTTAAAAATGGAAAGTTTTCCACTAGTACCTAAGAATGACAATAGTTTATTATTAATAAATGCAGGTATGGCACCATTAAAACCATATTTCACAGGTTTACAAAAACCACCAAGAACTAGAGTTACTACATGTCAAAAGTGTATAAGAACAGGTGATATTGAAAATGTAGGTAAAACTTCAAGACATGGTACATTCTTTGAAATGTTAGGTAACTTCTCATTTGGAGATTATTTTAAAGATGATATAATTCCATGGTCATGGGAATTTGTAACAGAAGTATTAAAACTTCCAAAGGAAAAATTATATGTAACTATATATCTAGAAGATGATGAAGCGTATGATATATGGACTTCTAAAACTGATATAGATCCAAATAGAATATTTAGATTAGGTAAAGATGATAACTTTTGGGAAGTTGGAACAGTTGGTCCATGTGGTCCATGTACTGAAATACATTTTGATAGAGGAGAAGGTTTAGCTCCAGTTATTAATGTTGATGAGTTTGTTGCTGCATCAGATGCTGATAGAATAGTTGAGTTCTGGAACTTAGTATTTATCCAATTCAATAAAGAAGAAGATGGAAGCTATAGTCCATTAAAGAACAAAAATATAGATACAGGTATGGGATTAGAAAGAATTGCAACTATAATGCAAGGTGTTGATAACATATTTGAAATAGATACAGTTAAGAACATATTAAATAAGGTATCAAGTCTTTCTGGTGTTGAATACGGAAAAGATAGCAACTCAGATATTTCATTAAGAATAGTAACAGACCATGTTAAAGCTGTAACTATGCTAATATCTGATGGAGTACAACCAAGTAATGAAGGAAGAGGATATGTTTTAAGAAGACTTCTAAGAAGAGCTGCAAGACATGGAAGATTACTTGGAATAAAAGGATTATTCTTAAAGGAAGTTGTTGATGCTGTTGTTGAAAACTATGGTGGAAACTATCCTATATTAGTTGAAAATAAAGATTATATCACTAAGATAATCACTTTAGAAGAAGAAAGATTCAATGAAACTATAGACAGTGGAATGAACATATTAAATGGTTATATTGAAGAATTAGAGGCAGAAAAATCAAAAGTATTATCTGGTGAAAAAGCATTTAAATTATATGACACATATGGGTTCCCTATTGAATTAACAGAAGAAATCCTAGAAGAAAAGGGAATGTCTGTTGATAATGACGAATTCAAAAAAGAAATGGAAGCACAAAGAGAAAGAGCAAGAAGTGCAAGAGGAGAAACTTCTTATATGGGAAGTGAAGAAACTCCAATCAATAAAATAAAGGCAGATGTTGAAACAGAGTTTGTAGGATATGGTTCTACTGAAGGAAAAGGTAATATACTAGTACTTGCAACAGATGATGCTTTTGTAGATGAATTAAAATCAGGAGACAAGGGTTATATAGTAATTGATAAGACTGTATTCTATCCTGAAATGGGTGGACAAATCGGTGATAAGGGTATAATTAAAGGAAGAAATGGTAAAGCTTATGTTGTAAACACAAAGAAAAATGTTTCTGGAAAAATTATTCACTATGTTGAAGTTAAAGAAGGAAGCTTTAGTGCTGGTGAAGAAGTTAATTTATTTGTTGAAAAACAAAGAAGAAGCTTTATAGCTAAGAACCATACAGCAACACATATGTTACAAGCTGCCTTAAAAGAAATAGTAGGTTCACATGTTCATCAATCAGGTTCATATGTAGATAATGAAAGATTAAGATTTGACTTTACTCACTTCCAGGCTTTAAGTTCTGAAGAACTTCAAAAAGTTGAAGATTTAGTAAATGAAAAAATCATGGAAGTTGCAAATGTAGAAACTAATCTTATGACTATTGAAGAAGCTAAGGAAAGTGGAGCAACAGCTTTATTTGATGAAAAGTATGGTGATAAGGTAAGAGTTGTAGCTGCAGGAGAATTTTCAAAAGAACTTTGTGGTGGAACTCACGTTTCAAATGTAGGAGAAATAGGATTATTTAAAATTGTAGCTGAAACAGGAGTTGCTGCTGGTATAAGAAGAATTGAAGCTGTAACAGGAATGCAAGCTATTAAATTTATGGAAGAAAAGCAAAGACTTTTAAGAGACGCTTGTGCTGGATTAAAATGTACAGAAAAAGACATATTAAAGAAAATTTCATCACAAAATGCTGAATTAAAAGAAAAAGATAAAGAAATATCAGAACTTAAATCAAAATTAACTTCAGGAGCTGAAGATGATATCTTAAATTCTGCAAAAGATATAAATGGTGTAAAAGCTGTAGCATATGCTTTAGAAGATGTTGATGGAAATGCACTAAGAGATTTAGCAGATAAGATTAGAAATAAGATGGGAAGCGGTGTAGTGGTACTTGTAAGCAAGATGAACGATAAAGTAAATCTTGTGGCAATGTCAACTAAGGATGTTCTTGATAAAGGTGTTCACTGCGGAAAAATCATTAAAGAAGTTGCAGCTGTAGTAGGCGGTGGCGGAGGAGGAAGACCAGACATGGCACAAGCTGGTGGTAAGAATCCGGAAAAAATTAATGAAGCTGTAGAAAATGCATATGAAATAATAGAAAAATTAGTTAAGTAGTATACATTTGAAGGAAAATAGGTTATAATTATTATAAGATAAGTGAATACAAAATATAATAAATGTTGATAATTAAGTATAGGTATTAAACTTCGTAAGGGGGTGAGCTGCTTTGGCAGCAAAGAATATGGATAATAACATTGATAAAACTATGCAGTTCGACTTGAATGTTAATAAAGAGGATATGACAAAAGCCATCTTAAATGATGTATATAATGCATTAAAGGAGAAAGGATATAATCCTATAAATCAATTAGTAGGTTATCTAATTTCCGGAGATCCTTCTTACATTACTAGTTATAACGGAGCAAGATCTTTATTAAGAAAGCTTGAGAGAGATGAAATTATTGAAGAAGTAATAAAATCTTATTTAGAGATAAAGTAGAAAAGTGCCCGTATTTATCGGGCACTTTTAGTTTAAGGAGTACCATATGAGAATATTAGGGCTAGATGTAGGGTCTAAGACAATAGGAGTAGCAATAAGCGATCCTTTAGGATGGACTGCTCAAGGTATAGATACCATAAGAAGAAAGAATAAAGAGCAGGATATAGAATTAGTCCATAAGATATGTAAGGATTATGGCGTTGAAACGATAGTTATAGGGCTTCCTAAAAATATGAATGGAACTATAGGAGAATCTGGAGAGAGAGTTTTAGCATTAGCGGAACTTATCAAGGAAAAAACTAATCTGCCTATAGAAATGTGGGATGAAAGATTAACTACAGTTGCAGCACATAGAGCAATGCTTGAAGCTGATCTTTCGAGAGGAAAGAGAAAGAAGATTGTTGATAAGGTAGCAGCAACGTATATATTACAAGGATATCTTGATAAATTAAGACTAAGCAAATAATGTTTTGTATATAAAATAAAATCTAAGGAGAATTTAATATGAAAAAAGACGATAAAATTATTAAATTATTTGATGAGGAAGGAAATGAAGTAAGTTTTAACGTAGTAGCTTTCTTTGATATAGTAAATCCAGAAACAGATGAAAAAAATGAATATGTAATTGTATATGAAGAAGGATACAGCGAAGATGATACATTTGCATTAAAAGTTATTAATGGAGAAGATGGCGAAGAATTATTAGAAGCAATAGATAATGAAGTAGAGTTAGCAGCGGTACAAGAAGCTTATAACACTATTTTTATAGATGAAGAATAATTAAAATAGAAAGAGGTGTTAGTGTGAGTGCTATCAATATTGATATAGAAGCATTAAAGGAAAGTTTAAAGCAAAAAGGTTACAAGTTAACGCCTCAAAGAAGATCAATTTTAGATATCATAATTGAAAAAGAAGGAATGCATTTAACAGTTGAAGAAATATATGACGAAGTTAAGAAAGTATGTCCTGAAATTGGTTTAGCAACAGTATATAGAACTGTTTTATTGTTTGAGGAACTAAATGTTATTTACAAATTAGATTTAAATGATGGGTGTAGCAGATATGAATTAGTTCATGAAGATGAAGAACATAGGCATCATCATTTAATATGTAATAAATGTAAAAAAGTTATTGAAGTGCAAGATGATCTTCTAGAGGAATTGGAAGAAAGAATTCGAAATACCTATGGCTTTGACATATTAGATCACAGTGTGAAATTTTTTGGAATATGTTCTGAATGTAAAAATAAAGAAGAAAAGTAAGAAGAAAGGTATAACTCAAAAGTGTTGAGAAAAACCCTTTTATATACATATTAAAGAAGAAAAAGGAGGGGACATATGAAAGGAGAAAAAGCCAAGGTTAAGATTATTCCATTAGGAGGACTAAATGAAATAGGAAAGAACATGACTGCTATTGAATATAAGAATGATATAGTTATCATAGATTGCGGTTTGAAATTTCCAGATGAAGATATGTTTGGAATAGATGTTGTTATACCAGATATAACATATTTATTAAAGCATAAAGATAAGGTTTCAGGTATATTCTTAACTCATGGCCATGAAGATCATATAGGTGCGTTACCATATGTTTTAAAACAACTTAATGTACCGGTATATGGTACAAAATTAACTTTAGGAATTGTACAAAGTAAATTAAAAGAACATAATTTATTAAGTACAACTGAGCTTATTACAGTAAAACCAAGAGATGTAGTAAGATTGAATTCTGTATCAGTAGAATTCATTAAAACTAACCACTCAATTGCGGATTCTGTTGCTATAGCAATTCATACTCCATTAGGTGCTGTTCTGCATACAGGAGATTTTAAAGTAGATTATACACCAATTGACTGTGAACCAATGGATTTTGCAAGATTTGCAGAGTTAGGCAAAAAAGGAGTATTATTAATGATGGCAGATTCTACTAATGTAGAAAGGCCAGGATATACTATGTCTGAAAAAATAGTTGGAGAAAGTCTTTGTCGTATTTTTGGTAAGAGTAAAGGAAGAATTATTGTTGCAACATTTGCATCTAATATTCATAGAATACAACAAATAATTGATGCTGCAGCTATGTATGGAAGAAAGGTAGCTGTTTCAGGCAGAAGTATGGAGAATATAGTACAAGTAGCTATAGAGCTTGGTTATATTAAAATCGAAAAAGAAAACTTAGTAAGTATTGATCAAATTAACAAATATAATAATGATGAGATAGTTATTATTACAACAGGAAGTCAAGGAGAGCCTATGTCAGCATTAGCGAGAATGGCTACTTCTGAGCATAGAAAAGTCAATATAGTTTCAGGAGATACAATTATTATTTCAGCTACTCCTATTCCAGGAAATGAAAAATTAGTATCTAGAGTTATTGACCAGTTATTTAAGAAAGGTGCTGAAGTTGTTTATGGTTCTTCAGAAGCGGTACATGTATCAGGGCATGCTTGTCAAGAAGAATTAAAATTAATGCAAACTTTAGTTAGACCAAAGTATTTTATTCCGGTTCATGGAGAATATAGACATCTTAAACAACATGGTGAATTAGCTAATAGTATTGGAGTGCCAAAGTCAAATATATTAATACCTGAAATTGGTGATGTTATTGAAGTTACAAGAAATAGCATTAAGAAGAGTGGTTCTGTAATTTCGGGACAAATATTTGTAGATGGTCTTGGTGTTGGAGATGTTGGAAATATAGTTATTCGAGATAGAAAACATTTATCTCAAGATGGGATATTGACAGTTGTTGTGACGTTATCAAAAGAAAATAAAGCTATAATTGCAGGTCCAGATATTATTTCAAGAGGTTTTGTATATGTAAGAGAATCAGAAAAATTAATGGATGAAGCAAGAGATATAGTTAGAAATGTCTTTGCTAAATGTGAAGAGCAAAAAATAACTGACTGGTCTACTTTAAAATCAACAGTTAGGGATGAACTAAGATCATTCCTATATGAAAAAACTAAGAGAAAGCCTATGATTTTACCAATAATCATGGAAATTTAACACTTAGTTGACAAGAATACTATATGATAGTAAAATATCTAAGAGATTTTAAATTGGGTACTTGTGTATCCAATTTTATTTTTGGGTAAAATATTTATAGGTTTACATAGTAAGAATAAAATTACTGATTTAAATTAATTGGAGGAAAGTAAATGGAATTAGTTACTAGAAATGATATTAGAAATATAGCAATAATAGCCCACGTTGACCATGGTAAGACTACTTTAGTTGATGCTATGTTTAAGGCAAGTCATGTTTTCAGAACAAACGAAAAGATGGATGAGAGAGTAATGGACTCTAACGACTTAGAAAAGGAAAGAGGAATAACAATACTTTCTAAAAATACAGCAGTTATGTACAATGACATAAAGATTAACATTGTTGATACACCAGGACATGCTGATTTCGGTGGAGAAGTTGAACGTGTACTTAAAATGGTTGACTCAGTTTTATTAGTTGTTGATTCATATGAAGGCCCAATGCCACAAACTAAATTCGTTCTTAAGAAGGCATTAGAATTAAAATTAAAACCAATAGTTGTAATAAACAAAATTGATAAGCCAAATGCAAGACCTGAAAATGTTATTGATGAAGTATTTGATTTATTCTTAGAATTAGGAGCAGATGATGAACAATTAGATTTCCCAATAATATATGCATCAGCTAGAGAAGGATTTGCAAGATTTAATGTTGAAGATACGAATGAAGATATGGAACCACTATTTAAAACAATAGTAGACCATGTTGAACCACCTAAAGGTGAAATAGATGGACCTTTCCAAATGTTAGTTACAACATTAGATAGCAGTGAATATGTTGGAAAGATAGCTATAGGTAAGATACATAGAGGTACAGTAAAGAAAAACCAAAGTGTTGCATTGGTAAGACAAGATGGGACTAAATCAAATTATAGAATTACAGCTGTATTTGGATATAATGGATTAAAGAGAGAAGAAGTTGAAGAAGCAGGACTTGGAGATATCATAGCTGTAAGTGGTGTTTTAGATGCTAACATAGGTGAAACTATAGCAGATGCTCAAAATCCAGAAGCTTTACCATTCATCAAGATTGATGAGCCAACTCTGAGCATGAACTTCATGGTTAATGACTCACCTTTCGCTGGTAAAGAAGGTGAATTTGTAACTTCAAGACACTTAAGAGATAGATTAATGAAGGAATTAGAAACTAATGTAAGTTTAAGAGTTAAAGAAATAACTCCAGACTGTTTCGAAGTTTCAGGAAGAGGGGAACTTCACTTATCAGTACTTATTGAAACAATGAGAAGAGAAGGATTTGAATTACAAGTTTCTAAACCATCTGTTATTTTTAAAGAAGAAAATGGTAAGAAGGTTGAACCAATAGAACACTTAACAATTGATGTACCAGAAGAATTCATGGGAGCTGTAATGGAAAAAATGGGTCCTAGAAAAGGTGAGATGGTTAATATGACATCAGCTGTTAATGGATATACAAGACTTGAATTTAGTATTCCAGCAAGAGGACTTATAGGATTTAGAAATGAATTTATGACTGATACAAAAGGTAATGGGATCATGAACCATGTGTTTGAAGGATATGCTCCATATAAAGGAGAGATAGAATCTAGAAGTAGAGGTTCAATAGTATCATTTGAACAAGGGGATGCAATTGCTTATGGATTGTTCAATGCACAAGAAAGAGGAAGATTATTCATAACTCCAGGAACTCCAGTATACCAAGGTATGGTTGTTGGTGAATGTTCAAGAGCTGATGATTTAGATATAAATGTTTGTAAAGGAAAGAAACTTACAAATACTAGAGCTTCAGGATCAGATGATGCAGTTAAGTTAGTTCCAATTACTCCAATGACTTTAGAGCAATCAATAGAATTTATAGGAAATGATGAATTAGTGGAAGTAACTCCAGAAAGCATCAGAATAAGAAAGAGATACTTAGATGCTGCTGAAAGAAAGAGAATGATTAGTAGAGGAAAAAAATAATATCGAAAATCAGCTAAAAAACTTTTAAAATTCATCAATAAGGTTTATAATAGTGAATAGTCATAAGGCTATTCACTAATTATATATAGGGGGTATTTATGAAAAAAAATAAAAGAATTATCAGAGTTGCAAGAATTTTTGTAATAATGATAATCATAATTACCATTTGGCAATGTTTTAAGATAGTAGATACACCACTTAAAATAAACAATGAAGAAATTGTTGAGGTAGCTGAAGGTGATAGTTTTTATGGAATTCTTGATAAATTATCAGAAGAAGGTAAAATAAAAAATAAGTTTTTAGTAAAATTATATTTGAAGATATGTGGAATAAAACCAGAGGTTTTGGAAGGAACATATAAATTAAATAAAAGTATGACATTAAATGAATTTGTCAACCTTTTAACAGATTCAAATAAAGATAAAGTATACATAACTATTCCAGAAGGATATACAATTGATGATATTGCAGAAAAATTAGAGGAAAATAATATATGCAATAGCAAAGAATTTATTGATTCAGTAAAAAATTATGAGTTACCTAAGTATATAAGCAATAATCCTAATAAAAGATATAACCTTGAAGGATTTTTATTTCCAGATACATATAGTTTTAATAAAAATGAAAATGCAGATTTTATAATAAAGACAATGCTTAATAGATTTGAGAAAGTTTGGCAGGAAATTGTTGAAGATTTAAATATATCAATACCAGAAGAGGAAATTGAAAAAAAAGTTAATGTTGCTTCTATAATTGAAAAAGAAGCAGTAGTTGATAGTGAAAGAAGTTTTATTTCTTCGGTAATATATAACAGAATTGCAATAGGAATGCCTCTTCAAATAGATGCAACAGTGATATATTCGTATGGATATCACATTGAAAAGATGTATGAAAAGTATTTAGAGATTGATTCTCCTTATAACACATACATGTATTATGGACTTCCTATAGGTCCTATTTCAAATCCGGGCAGAGCATCATTAATGGCAGCTTTAAAGCCAAAGGAAACTGATTATCTTTATTATCTTTTAGAAAGTGAAAATACACACTATTTTACTGATAATTATGATGATTTCCTAAGAAGGAAAGAAGAATTAGGATATTAATGGAGGAATATGATGAGTGGAATAACATATGATTATATGGAAGAATATATTAGAAGTTTAATACCAGATAGTACAGGTAAGTTCAATGAGTTGGAAGAGTTTGCTAAGGAAAAAGGCGTTCCTATAGCTCAAAAAGAGACAATAAAGTTTTTAGAATTTATGGTGAGTATGAAAAAGCCCATAAGAATTCTTGAATTAGGAACTGCTATAGGTTATTCTGCCATAAAGATGTATAAAGCAGCAGGTACTTCTCCACATATTACAACTGTGGAGAGAAGTGAAGAAATGATTAAGTTAGCAAAGGAAAATATCAAGAGCTTTAATTTAGAAAGTAAGATAGAAATTAAAGAAGGAGATTGTTTAGAAATTTTAGAATCTTTAGATGAACCATATGATTTAATATTCATGGATGCTGGAAAAGGACAGTATAATCACTTTTTACCCCATTGCTTAAGATTATTAAAGGAAGATGGAATAATAATAGCAGATAATGTGTTATTTAGAGGGATGGTTGCAAGTGATGAACTTGTGAAGAGAAGAAAAATTACAATTGTGAAGAGAATGAGAAAATATTTAGAATTAGTTTCAGAAGATGAAAATCTAATTACATCAGTTATTCCTATGGGAGATGGCATAGCTGTAACAAAGAGGAGGTAACTTAATGAGAAAACCGGAAATACTAGCTCCAGCTGGTAATTTAGAAAAATTAAAGATAGCAATCGATTATGGTGCAGATGCTGTATATTTAGGTGGAGCAAAGCTAAATTTAAGAGCATTTTCTAATAACTTTAGCAATGAAGAAATGCTTGAAGGAATCAAGTATTGTCATGATAGAGGAAGAAAAGTATATGTTACTTTAAATGTTTTTGCAAGAAATCATGACTTAAATGGTGCAGAAGAATACATAAAAGGATTATATGAAATTGGTGTAGATGCAGTTCTTGTAGCAGATCCAGCATTAATTGCAATTTGTAAAGAAGCAGCACCAGATCTTGAAATACATTTAAGTACTCAAGCAAATACAGTAAACTGGAAAGCAACAAAGTTTTGGTATGACTTAGGGATAAAAAGAATAGTATTAGCTAGAGAGTTAACTTTTAAAGAAATAAATGAAATTACATCTAAGATTCCAAAAGAATGTGATATTGAAGCATTCGTACATGGATCAATGTGTGTAGCTTATTCAGGAAGATGTTTAATATCTAATTATATGATTAAAAGAGATGCTAACAAAGGAATTTGTGGGAATGTATGTAGATATAAGTATCATTTAGTTGAAGAAACAAGACCAGGTGAATATTATCCAGTGGTAGAAGATGATAATGGTACATATATAATGAATGCAAAGGATTTATGTATGATTCACTATATTCCTGAGCTAGTTAAAAGTGGAATATATTCATTTAAAATAGAAGGAAGAATGAAGAGTGAGTTTTATGTTGCTTCTGTAGTTAAGGCTTATAGGGAAGCATTAGATAGTTACTGGGACAACCCAAGTGCTTATAGATTTAAAGAAGAATGGATGGATATGCTTAAAAAAGTAAGCCATAGACCATATCATACAGGATTCTACTTAGGTATAAACGGTGAACAAAACTATGAAGATTCATCATATGTTAGAGATTATGAAATAGTGGGAATGGTTAAAGAGTATGATGCTGAAACTAAAACTGCTACAATACTTCAAAAAAATAGAGTGTTTGAAGGTGATGAGGTGGAAGTACTTAGACCAGATGTACCTTATTTCAAAATCAAGTTAGAAGATATGTATGATTTAGATAAAAATAAGAAAACGGACGTAGCTAATAGAGCACATATGATGTTTAAGGTAAAGGTAAGTGAGCCATTAAAAGTAAATGATATGCTTGTAAAAGCAAATAATACAATTAATATAAACAATAACTAAGGAGGATCATATAAATGAAAAAGCCTATTTTAATTGGTATTACTGGAGGGACAGGTTCAGGCAAGAGTACCATTGCAGATGCATTATATTCTAATTTTTCAAATGAGCGTATCACAATGATACAACAGGATATGTACTATAAAGATCAAAGTAATTTATCAATGGAAGAAAGAGTTAAAACTAATTATGATCATCCAATGGCTTTTGATAATGATCTCTTAGTAGAACACTTACAAAAACTAATTAAGGGCAAATCAATAGAAAAGCCAAGATATGATTTTACTGTTCATAATAGAGCAAAAGATACTACAACTGTAGAACCAAGGGAAATAATAATTGTTGAAGGTATCTTAATCTTAGAAGATGAAAGAATAAGAAACCTTTTAGATATTAAGGTATATGTGGATACTGATGCAGATATAAGAATATTACGAAGATTAGTAAGGGATATTGATGAAAGAGGAAGAACAGTTGAATCAGTTATAGATCAATATTTAACTATGGTTAGACCAATGCATATGGAGTTTACAGAACCAACTAAAAGATATGCAGATATAATTATTCCAGAAGGTGGACATAATTATGTGGCAATAGATATTTTAATGGCTAAAATTAGAGATATATTAAAATAATTGTATAGAAACCATTTCCAAAGGCTAGAATTTAGCTGAAGGAGATGGTTTTTTTGTTTTTTAAGAAAAGTATAATATATAGAAGCAAGATTATAGCTATAGTATTTTTTGCTTTACTTTTTATGCTTATTTTAAGACTATATTATATTCAAGTACATCCTACAAAGTTAGTGCAAGGAGAACTTAAAAACTATCAAACAGAAATATTTAATGGAAGTAGATATTCGGTATTTGATACCAATGGCGAAAGCTTAGTGAATGATAGTGAAAAATATGTTTTAGTTATTGATTCCAAACCCTTTAGATTAAATAACTATGAGGATACTATTGAAGATTTACTAGCTTTAAATTTTATAATGAAATCAGAATATGGGGACTTTTCCTATACAGATGTTATGAGTTCAAGTGGAAAGTTGTATTATTATCTTACTTACGAAAGCTATGAAAAAATTAATAAATTAAAAAGCATTAAAGGAATTTATACTTATGTATATACTGAAAGAAAGGCTAGTGAAGCAGGTAAGATAGAGGATATAATGGCAACAGTTGAAGAAAGTGAAATTTCTGAAGGTTCATTACAAGAAAAAGTTTATAACTGTATAAAGGATAATAAATATGAAGAAGGTGAATATTCATTAAATGATAAATCTATCTATGAACTTACCAATAAAAGTGATACCTCTGGCAATAAGAATATTCAGCTTACAATAAACAAAGAGTGGAGTGAAAAAATCAAGGATGTATTAAATGATGAAAGTTATAGTTTTTTAGAAAATGTAGGTGTGGTGCTTCTAGAGAGTGATACAGGAAAAATAAGAGCATTGGTGCAAAAGGATGATAAAATGGCTAATGTTGATTTAGCTATAGGTAGCATAGGTTACGAACCAGGTTCAATATTTAAGATCTTAACAGAAGCTATAGTTCTTGATATGGGGCTTACTGATAGCAATGATGTTTATTCTTGTATTGGTTTAATATGCAGTAAAAATGGAGAATCATATGCTCATGGACCATTGAGTGTTGATGAAGCATTGCAGATATCTTGTAATGATATTTTTGCACAATTAGGTACCATGGTGGGATATGATAATATGGTTAGATATACTGAAAAACTAGGATTATATCAAAAAGTATTAGGGTTGAGTGGTGAAAATAAAGATGAGGCAGTAGGTACAAAACCAACTTTAGAAGAAGGAGTCTCCAATTTCTCAATAGGACAATGTGTTACAGTTACACCACTACAAATAGCTGGTGCCATTAATGCTGTGATAAATGATGGAGTATATATTAAGCCATATATAATAGAAAGTATTGTTGATAATGATGGCAATTTAATTTCTGAGGAAGAAAGTGAGAGTAGACGGGTTTTTAGTACAACAACCAGTGAAATAGTACAAAAAAGTATGAGTGATGTCATATGGTTAGGAACAGGTTATGAGGCTAGGGTGGAAGGTATAAATGAAGGTGGTAAAACAGGAACATCAACAGGAGAAGGAGGAGGTACTAACCATGGATGGTTTGCAGGATATTTTGAATATAATGGAGAGAAGTATACTTTAGTTGTTGTGGCACCTAATATAGGAGAAACTCATCCTGATGGTAGAGAGCTGGGAGGAGGAAATTTAATTCTTTGATAAAATAATTTAGTTATTATAAGCAATATTTTAGTATAGCTTCATATGATATAATAAGCACTATTAGGAGGAACTCTAAGTGATATTATTATCAAATTTCATGGAGTTTTTATGCAGTAATATATTCTTAACAGGATATATATCTGGAAACAATACCTTTCCAAAACCTTTAGATGAAAAAGAAGAGGAAAAATATTTACAGCTTTTAAAAACAGGGGATAAGAAGGCTAAGAGTATATTGATTGAAAGAAATCTTAGATTAGTGGCACATATTGTGAAAAAATATCAAATTCCAAATAAAGATATAGATGAGTTGATTTCTATAGGTACTGTGGGACTTATAAAGGCAATTGATTCATTTGATGTATCAAAAGGAACTAGACTAGCAACTTACGCATCAAGGTGTATAGAAAATGAGATTTTAATGCTTTTTAGAAATAATAAGAAGCAGAAAAGTGAAACTTTCCTGCAGGATCCTATAGGTGTGGATAAGGAAGGTAATGAAATTAGTTTAATAGATGTATTAAGTAGTGAAAAGGATTCAGTTATAGATAAAGTTGAAATGAAGCTACAGATAAAAGCTCTTTACAATAAGATAAATAGTGCTCTTACTGAACGAGAAGGTGAAATTTTAAAAATGAGATATGGTTTAAAGGATGGTAAATGTAAAACACAAAGAGAGATTGCAGGAATGTTAGGAATTTCTAGATCATATGTTTCTAGAATAGAGAAGAAAGCTTTAAAAAAGTTAAAGAAAGAGTTATACCCTAAATAGCATTTTTGTATATTTTTGCTAAAATATGTTGAATTTATAAGATGAATGAAATAAAATAATAGAATAGAATATGTTTTTTACATTAGGAGGAATAATAATGTACTTATTAAAAGATTTATTAATAAAAACAATCGAGCTAGGTGCATCAGATTTACATTTAACTGTTGCGTTACCTCCTACAATTAGGGTTAATGGTAAATTTAATCAAATAGGTAGCGAGAAATTATTGCCTGATTATATAGAGATATTTGCTAAGGAAATATTAAATGATAGCTATGATGAATATGTAGCAAATGGAGAGTTTGATACTTCTTATTCATTACCAGGTATAGGAAGATTCAGAGTAAATGTATTTAAGCAAAGGAATAGTGACGCCATAGCTATAAGAGTAATAGCACCAAAAGCTCCTACAATAGATGAATTAAAACTTCCTGGCACATTAAAAGAAATTGTGAAGGAACAAAGAGGATTAGTTTTAGTAACTGGACCAACAGGATCTGGGAAGAGTACTACTTTAGCTGCTATGATAAATGAAATCAATAATACAAGACAAGGTCATATAGTAACTTTAGAAGATCCAATAGAATATCTTCATAAGCACAATAAGTGTATAGTAAATCAAAGAGAAATAGGTAAAGATACAAAAAGCTATCAAAGTGCTTTAAGAGCAGTTTTAAGAGAAGATCCTGATGTAATTTTAGTTGGAGAGATGAGAGATTTTGAAACTATATCTGTAGCAATTACAGCAGCAGAAACAGGACATTTAGTATTTTCAACATTGCATACAATTGGAGCAGCAAAGACAATTGATAGGATAATTGATGTTTTTCCACCACATCAACAACAACAAATTAAAATACAATTAGCTTCTGTACTTAAGGCAGTAGTATCCCAACAGTTAGTGGAAACTATTGATGGAAATGGACGTGTACCTTCTATGGAGATAATGGTTACTACTCCAGGAATACAAAATTTAATTAGAGAAGGTAAAACTCAACAAATAGAATCAGCTGTACAAACAGGAAATAAATATGGTATGAGAACCATGGATATGTCTCTTGCTGAACTATGTAAGAGAGGTGTTATTTCTCAAGATACAGCAATGACATATGCAGTTGATGGAGAAACTTTAAAAAGATTATTAATGTTATAACATATGAAAGATGCATTTCGTGCATCTTTTTTTAACGCTTAGAAAAGTATAAAATTTTTTAGTTGTAAATTTAAGTATATCAATGGATTTCAAGATTTAAAACTGTCAAATTAATACTACGAAGTGGCCATGTCCATAGCCATTTTGGTCTTTTAAATTAATCAGCAAATATATATAGAAAGGAAAATTTTGATTTTTGTGGAATAATTATTTATAATAAAAAAATATAGTCAAAGGCATTATAGTATTAAATTTTTAATTTATTTATGGTATTATATATTAGGTATAAAGCGATACTACATAATTACGACAATATAGTAGTAATTATGTAAAGTTTAATAAGTTATAAAAATAATATATTTTACCTATATTTTACAAAAGTTTCGATTTGATTACAAAATTCTAATATAATTAGTATTTTTGCTATTGTTAAATAAGGCAAAAATGTTGTAAAATATAGAATATACTATATTTTATATTGTTATGTATTATATGAAAATTGAGGGATTGTGAGATAATCAAGAGAGTAATATGAGAATATTAAAGTTACAAATAGAGAGATTTTAAAGGAGGAGTTTATTTTGTTAGATTTTGAATTAGATATGCAAGAGTTAACTAATATAAAAGTTATTGGTTGCGGTGGTGGCGGTGGTAATGCCGTTAATAGAATGATTTTAGAAGGCTTAAAGAATGTAGAATTTATTGTGGTGAATACAGATAAGCAAGCTTTATTATTATCTCAAGCTAATACGAAGATTCAAATTGGAGAAAAATTAACAAGAGGATTAGGAGCAGGTGCTAATCCAGAAATAGGTAAGAAAGCAGCTGAAGAAAGTAGAGATGAAATTTCTGAAGCAATTAAAGGTGCAAACATGGTATTCATAACTGCTGGAATGGGCGGTGGAACAGGTACAGGTGCAGCACCAGTAGTAGCTGAAGTAGCAAAATCAATGAACATATTAACAGTAGGTGTAGTAACTAAACCTTTCCCATTTGAAGGAAAGAGAAGAATGAGACATGCTGAAATGGGAATTGAAAATTTAAAGCAAAAAGTTGATACCTTAGTTATAATTCCTAATGAAAGATTATTATCTATGGCTGATAAGAAAACTACTCTTTTAGATTCATTTAGATTAGCTGATGATGTTTTAAGACAAGGTGTTCAAGCTATTTCTGACTTAATTACTATTCCTGGGGTAGTAAATGCCGATTTTGCGGATATTGAAACGGTAATGAAAAACAAAGGTTTAGCTCATATGGGAGTTGGATATGGTAAAGGTGATAACAAAGCACAAGATGCAGTTAGACAAGCTATATCATCACCACTTCTAGAAACATCAATAGATGGTGCAACAGGCGTTATTATTAACTTTACAGGTGGAGTTGATTTAGGAGCTATCGAAGTATATGAAGCTGCAGAAATTGTTAGAGAAGCAGCAGATATGGATGCAAACATAATTTTTGGTGCTGTTATTGATGAAACTTTAAATGATGAAATTAGATTAACAGTAATTGCCACTGGTTTTGAAGATGATAGCGACAAGAGTGTTTTATCAACACCAGAACAAAAGATAGAACATAAGATTGAGCCAACTGTAAAGCTTAAAGAAGAAGTAAATACTGAAAAAATTGATCCATTACTTGATTTAGATAGAGAAAGCGTTAATATACCAAGCTTCTTAAGATCAAGAAAGTAGTATAATAAGAGAAACTGTCACAAAAGTGGCAGTTTTTTTATTGCTTTAAAATATTATGATTTTTTTATGGAGTATATGTAAAAAAAGGTTGAGTAAAATTTTGAATTATCGTATCATTTATGACAAAAAAATTTTTGGTATGAATGTATAATTTAATGCATAGGAGGAGGTTATATGGAAGTATATTTAGATGTTGTGTTTATAGAAAATGCTATTATTGACTTATTCCTAATACTAGTTACTTTACGATTGTTACGATTAAAATATAGAAAAGGTGGAATTTATATTGCGGCCATTATTGGAGGAATATATGGTTTGACACCTATTGTAGATTCAGTAGTTTTGAGTAATGCTTTTTTAAAGGTGATTTTTGCTATAGTTATGATAGTATTATCGCTTAAAGAAAAAGTTTTAAGAAATATATTTAAAGCTACAGTAATGTTTTTTATGCTATCATTTACAATGTGCGGAGTAATGTTTATAAGTTTATTATCATCCAGTACATATACAATATCTGGAGGGATGAATACATCAAATTATTCTATTAGATGGGTCATGATTTCTCTTTTATTTGTAGGGGTTATAGCTATAAGGATTTATGATACTATTAAAGAACGTGCAGTGATAGATAACTTTATTTATGATATTTATATTAAAAATGATGAAAAAATATTAATGCTTAAAGGATTTTTAGATACAGGAAATGAATTAAGAGAACCAATTACTAATTTACCATGCATTTTAATTGAAGATGAATACTTATTACAGCTTGAATTAAAGAAAGAAGATGAGTATTTTATAAGATATAAGACCATAGATAGTAGTGATATCTTACATGGATTTAGAAGTGACTTTATCAAGATTAAGGGAAAAGATGATTCTGCTTGGAGAGAAATAGATGCGATAGTTTGTGGTTGTAAAACTACATTAAGTAAAGAAAATGATTATCAAGTATTACTATCAAGAGGAATTATTTAGGAGGGTTTATGAGAAAACTGATTTTATTTATAAATAGGATATTTGCTAAGTTGAATATATTTTCAAAGAAGGTATATTATGTAGGAGGAAATGATTCCTTACCTCCACCATTAAAAAAGGACGAGGAAGAAGAATTAGTACAGGAACTTATAAATGGAAAAGAAGGTGTAAGAGATATACTTATAGAAAGAAATCTTAGACTTGTAGTATATATAGCTAGAAAGTTTGAAAATACAGGAGTTGGCGTGGAGGATTTAATTTCTGTAGGAACAATTGGACTAATAAAGGCTGTAAATACCTTTAATCCTGAAAAAAAGATAAAGCTTGCCACATATGCTTCAAGATGTATTGAAAATGAAATTTTGATGTATTTAAGAAGAAATAGTAAAATTAAAGCTGAGGTATCATTTTATGAACCTTTAAATATAGATTGGGATGGTAATGAACTATTATTATCAGATATATTAGGAACAGATAATGATACTGTATACAATTTAATTGAAGATGAAGTAGATAAGCAGTTATTATTTTTAGCTCTTAAAAATTTAAATGAGAGAGAAAAGGAAATTGTTCGCTTAAGATTTGGACTTAATGGCAAGCGAGAAAAGACACAAAAAGAAGTGGCGGATATGTTAGGTATTTCTCAATCATATATTTCTAGATTAGAAAAAAAGATAATAAGTAGACTTAAAAAAGAAATAAATAAGATGATTTAAAATAAATTTAGTATAAAAGAA
Organism: Clostridium sp. 29_15; assembly: GCF_001916075.1. Lineage (NCBI taxonomy): Bacteria > Bacillati > Bacillota > Clostridia > Eubacteriales > Clostridiaceae > Clostridium > Clostridium sp. 29_15. Next base: position 943 of record NZ_MNRT01000036.1, on the reverse strand, counting down.
CTTTATGCAGGGAATAATTTTAAATGCAGTATGTTATTACTTCATAAGGAGTTGATGATTTTGATCATTAACAAAGTCGAAATTTGTGGAGTTAATACTTCAAAATTACCTGTAATAAAGGAAAAAAAAGAGTTAATTATTAAGATGAGAGAAGGCGACAAAAAGGCAAGAGAAACTTTTATCCAAGGAAACCTACGATTAGTATTAAGTGTTATTCAAAGATTTAATAACAGGGGAGAAAATGTAGATGACTTATTTCAAGTGGGATGTATAGGCTTAATGAAGGCTATAGATAATTTTGATTTAGAGCAAAATGTAAAATTTTCTACATATGCAGTTCCAATGATAATAGGTGAAATCAGAAGATATCTTAGAGATAATAATGCTATAAGAGTAAGCAGATCATTAAGAGATATTGCTTATAAAGCATTATTAGTAAGAGATCGTTTAGTGAAGGATAATAATCAAGAACCTACTATGTCGCAAATTGCTAAGGAGCTCAATATTCCTAGAGAGGAAGTTGTTTTTGCATTAGATGCAATTCAAGATCCAGTATCTTTGTTTGAACCTATTTATCATGATGGTGGAGATGCTATATATGTAATGGATCAAATTAGTGATTCTAAGAATAGTGATGATAGCTGGCTAGAGAATATATCCATAAGAGAGGCAATGAAAAAGTTAAATAATAGGGAAAAATTAATTTTAACCTTACGTTTTTTTAATGGCAAGACTCAGATGGAAGTAGCAGATGAAATAGGTATTTCACAAGCACAAGTTTCAAGATTGGAGAAAACAGCTCTAAAGCACATGCGTAAATATGTTTAGGACTCGTAAGAGTCCTTTTTTTAAAGTACAGGAAAGTATAAAATTTTCGATGGCTGAAAGTTATATGTTATCTAGCATTCAGCCTTTAAATATGTTAAATTTATTAATTATAAAT
>NZ_MNRT01000035.1:44290-149431 GCF_001916075.1 Clostridium sp. 29_15 | reverse complement strand
GAAAAATATAGCATAGAACCGATGTTAGTTCTATGCCTTTTAGAATACTTAAAATTAAATTCCCGAAGGGAGCGTGGCGAAAGCCACTTTTTTATATTATTTTATGGTGATTATAATATGCGAAAATGCAATAATTCAATATCTGAAGAAATAAAGTTTTCTTTAACAGGTTCTTTTTTCATTAAATCTGTAGAAACATATTTTTTATTATCATCAGGAAAAACGGTAATAGCTGCTCCTTTAAAATTATTCATTTCTAAGGACTTAACAGCACCTAAAAAGTTAGCACCAGAGGAAATACCTACACCAAGACCAAGAACTTTAGAAAGTTTTTGAGCCATTATTATTGAATCGCCATCATCAACACTTATAATTTCATTTAAAGAGGCAAGATCTAAAATTGGTGGAACAAATTCGTCAGATATACCTTGAATCCTATGGTCACTTATGTGTGTTCCTGTTGATAGTGTTGGAGAATTAGCTGGCTCTAGAGGATAAATTCTAATGTTTTTATTTTTTTCTTTTAAGTATTTACCTATTCCCATAACAGTACCACCTGTACCAACACCAGCAACAAAGATAGATGGAATGATATGTCTTTTTCTTAAGGAAGAATAGATTTCAGGACCAGTTGAGTAGTAATGAGCATAAATATTATCTACGTTGGTAAATTGGCTTGGAAGAAATATATCAGAACAAAGTTTGCTACACTGTTCAATTAATGAAATACATTTTAGAAATCCTCCATCTTCCTTGGAAACTAAATGTAAGGTTGCATTGAAGCTTTCTAATAATTTTATTCGTTCAGTGCTGAGCCAATCAGGCATATAAATATGGACATCATGATTTAGATAGGTACAAATGGCTGCAAAGGATATGCCTGTATTACCACTGGTAGCTTCTGCAACAATATCTTTTTCTTTAATTTTACCAGCTAAATAAGCTTTTTTTATTATATATAAGGCAACTCTATCTTTAATACTTCCAGTATAATTGTAATATTCAATTTTAGAATAAATCTTTAAAGGTCTATCTTTATATTTAAAGGTAATTTCAATTAGTGGAGTGTTGCCTATAAGTTTTTCTAGATTGCTAATTTTATTTAAGATAGATTGCATAAAAAACTCCTTTATTTTAAATAATCTACTATAATAAATATATGCATATGTATAATAGAAAATATTAATGCTTATAAAACAAATTTATTAATATTATAAAAGGAGGAAACTATGTTTTTTATAGGGATTTTTGGCATAGAACATAGGGAAAAGATAATAAAAGAAATAAATAATCTTACATGTAAAAGATGTTTACAAAATGTTACAGGTAAATTGGTAAAGCAATATGATTATTTTCATTTTTTCTTTATACCTATATTTAAGTGGCGTGAAGAATACTACCTTATTTGTGAGAATTGTAGCTGTGTATTTAAAGTTTCTAAGGAAAAGGGAAAAAGTATTGAGCATGACAATGATATAGAAATAAATTATTGGGATTTAAAAGAAGAGGAAAATACATGGAGGGAAAAAATATGCCCAGGCTGTGGAAGAGAGGTTGATTCACAATATAGTTATTGTCCATATTGCGGTAATAGAATTAAATAAAATATTGTAATAGAAAATAAAAGGGCATTATAAATTGCCCTTTTCTTAATTAATCATTTAAAATTGCTGTATTAAGATTGTCATTAAAGATACTTTCATCTAGTTCACCGTATTGTTTAGCAATTATTGTTGTACATACTGCATCACCTGTAACATTGACAGCAGTACGACACATATCTAATATTCTATCAATTCCCATTATAAGACCTATTCCTTCAACAGGTAGTCCTATAGAATTAAAGACCATTGATAGAGTGATCATACCAACGCCAGGAACACCAGCAGTACCTATGGAAGCAAGTGTTGCTGTAAGTATTACAGTAAGGTAATCATTTAATCCTAGGTTGATACCAAAAGCTTGAGCAACAAATACTACAGCTACACCTTGCATTATAGCAGTCCCATCCATGTTAATAGTTGCACCAAGTGGTACAGTAAAAGATGATATGTTTTCAGAAACACCTAATTTTTCATCTAATGTTTCAATGGATAAAGGAATTGAAGCATTAGATGATGCTGTAGAAAATGCAAAGCTCATAACAGGAGCAAATTTGCTTAAGAATTTTATTGGGCTTAGTTTTGTAAAGCCTTTAAGCATAAGCATATATGTTACTAAGCAATGAATAGCTAATGCTAAAAATACTGCAAATATATATTTTAAAAGTGGAGCAAAAGCATTCCATCCCATAGTTGAAAAAGTTGTGGCTATAAGGCAAAATACACCTATTGGAGCAGCCTTCATAACTATTGTTGTCATCTTCATCATAATATCATTAAATTGTGTAAAAAACTTACCAACTGTTTCAGCTTTATCCTTCAATTGTGCTAAAATAAGGCCAATTAAAAGAGCAAATACTATTATTTGAAGCATATTTCCTTCAGCTAATGAATTTATAGGATTAGTTGGAATTATATTTAATATTACATCAGAAACTGCTGTACTTTCTGCTATAGTTGTTTCAGCAATTTCCATAGTAGATAAATCAAGACCTAAACCAGGATTAAGTAATTTTCCTATACCAATGGAAAGAGTTATTGCTATGGCTGTAGTTGCAATATAGAAAGCTATGGTTCTAGCACCTACTTTACCTAGTTTCTTAGTATCTCCAATAGACATACTACCGCAAACAAGTGAACAAAATACTAAAGGTACAACTAGCATTTGCATTGCTCGAACAAATCCCTTACCTATAACTTTAAAAACACCATTAATAATAAAATCATCCTTAATGTATCCACTAGGTAATTGGTATAAAATAATACCTGTAATGGCTCCAAGAATTAAGCATATAAAAATTTTCGCTGTCAAATTTAATTTTTTTCTCATAAGTATCCCCCTTTGTTTTTATAAAATGCAATTTTCGAAAACATAACTTGCAAAATATAAATATATTTATACCATAAAAAGAAGAAAATGACAATAGTGGAAATAAGAAAAAATCTATATTGATCTTGATATGTAAAGCTTTAGAGCTGTTAATTTGAAAAACAAATATAAATATTTACAAAAAATAACTTTCGTTTTTTGCGATTAAAAAAGTTAAATATCAGCAAAGATTGAGACTGTATAGTATATATAAATGAGAGAAGCAAGTTGACAAGAGTTATGATATTTGTAATACTAAAAATAGAACTGTAAACGATTACTAAGTTGCATTTAGAGTTTTAAAATTTCTATTTATGTAGGTAATAACAGAAAGTGAGAGTTACTACATAAAACATATGCATTTATGCAATCAATATGTTTTATGTGGTTATTTTTATTTAATATATATTTTGAAAGGATTGGTATAAAAAATGAAAAAGTATGTTATTGCATTAGATCAAGGAACCACAAGTTCAAGAGCTATTATTTTTGATAAGGATCAAAATATATTAGATATAAGTCAAAAGGAATTTACACAAATTTATCCTCATGAAGGATGGGTGGAGCATAATCCAATGGAAATATGGTCCAGTCAATATGGTGTTTTACAAGAAGTGCTGGCTAAATCTAATATAACTCAAGAAGAAATAGCAGCAATTGGTATTACCAATCAGAGAGAAACAACTATTGTATGGGATAAATATACTGGAGAACCTGTATATAATGCCATAGTATGGCAATGTAGAAGGACTGCTGCAATTGTTGATGAATTAAAGAAGGATAAAGAGTTTGCTAAATATGTAAAAGAAAGTACAGGGTTATTATTAGATGCTTATTTCTCAGCAACAAAAATAAAATGGATTTTAGATAATGTGGAGGGAGCTAGAGAGAAAGCTGAAAAAGGAGAATTACTTTTTGGAACTGTAGATACATGGATTGTTTGGAAATTAACTAATGGAAAAGTACATGTTACAGATTATACAAATGCATCTAGGACAATGTTATATAATATCAAAGAACTTAGATGGGATGAGAAGATTATCGGAAGATTAGGTATTCCGATGTCTATGCTTCCAGAAGTGAGAAATTCTTCTGAGGTTTATGGATATACCAATCTAGGAGGAAAAGGTGGTATAAGAGTACCTATCTCTGGAATGGCTGGAGACCAGCAATGTGCACTGTTTGGACAAACTTGCTTTAAAGCTGGAGATGTAAAAAACACATATGGAACAGGATGTTTCCTTTTAATGAATACTGGAGAAAAAATGATTGAAAGTAAAAATGGCCTATTAACCACCATTGCCGTTGGCATAGATGGTAAAGTTCAATATGCTCTAGAAGGTTCCGTATTTGTTGGTGGAGCTGTAATTCAATGGATTAGAGATGAGTTAGAGCTAGTGAATGATGCTGCTGATACAGAATACTTTGCAGGTAAAGTAAAAGATAACGGTGGAGTATATATAGTACCTGCCTTTACAGGACTTGGAGCTCCTTATTGGGATATGTATGCAAGAGGAACTATATTAGGACTTACAAGAGGTGCTAATAGAAATCATATAATAAGAGCTGCATTAGAGTCCATTGCTTATCAATCAAGAGATCTTATGGATGCAATGGAAGAGGATTCAGGTTGTAGACTTAATAGTATTAAGGTTGATGGAGGAGCTAGTAGAAATAATTTCTTAATGCAGTTCCAAGCTGATATAACTGGAACAAAGGTAATTAGACCGATAACTACAGAAACAACAGCTTTAGGGGCAGCATATCTTGCAGGATTAGCTGTTGGCTTCTGGAAATCAAAAGAAGAGATAACTACAAAATGGTGTGTAAGCCAAGCGTATGAGCCACAATATGATGAAGATAAGAAAGAAAAGCTTTATAGAGGATGGAAGAAAGCAGTAACAAGAGCTATGGCATGGGAAGAAGATTAAAAAATAATAGAAAATAAAAGAGGGGATATATGTATTTTAATAGGATTAATTAGCAAGAGTAAATTTTTGAAAAGATACTAAAAATAAAGTCTCAATATACTATATATGTAGTATTCAATATTAATAAAGTGGCTGTAAAAAAAGTCCCTTTTTAAATATTATAATTGTGTTATAATGTTATAGTTAATTTTATAAAGATGAGGTGATTTTAATGAGCGAAGATATCTTAAAGAAAATTACCCTTGAAATTAATAAACATGAAAGCTTAGAAGATAAAGAGTTAAATATAATAAGATTTCAGCTTTTAAAAAAGAGTAATATTTTAAAAGTAATTTTAAGAGGAAAAGAAAGATTAGCCATAGAAGAAGAGGAATTAATAAAGAAGATAATATGCAAGACCTTAATGATTAGGATAACTATAGAAATTCTATTTTATAAAGATGCTTCAAATATTTCTTTAGAAGAAGTGGTAGAAAGTCATTGGCTTGAATGTATTTCAGATACCATAAAGAAAACTCCATTATGTAAGACATTGCTTTTAAGTAGTAAAAGAGTTGTTGAAGGAAATAAGGTAATTGTATTAAATGGATATGACAAAGTAACTGAACATTTAAAGTCAAAATATGGCGATAAATCTATTGAAGGTACCATTGAAGCTATATTTGGTCTAAAATGTAAGGTGGAAATAAGATTTGATCCATCTATGGAAGTAATTATAGATTATGCTGAAAAAGAAAAGAATGAAAGAGCTCTTTTAAATAAGGTGCTGCAAGCCAAATCTTTAGAAATACAAAAAGCAGGAAGTAGCTACAAAGAAAGTGGCAAGGCACAAGAAAAGAAATCTACCGAGAAGAAGCCATATGAAAAGAAGGAAAATACATATAAAAGAGAACCTAAGAGTGAAAACTCTATTTATGGAAGAAATATATCTATTGAAGCAATACCAATTAAAGAGGTTAATGAAACTTCTGGATATGTGGCAGTTTTAGGAGAGGTATTCAAGGTTGATACTATGGAAACTAAGACTGGAAAGATAATACTAACATTCTTTATTACAGACTATACTGATTCAATTACAGTAAAATGCTTCTTAAAGCCGCAGGAAAAAGGTGAGGTTCTTGATAATATTAAAACGGGGCTTTATTGTAAGGTAAGAGGGGAAGCAGTATATGATACATATGCTAGAGAAGTTGTTATCATGGGACGTGATATTTTAAGAATGAAAAAGTTAGAGAGAATGGATGGGGCAACAGAGAAAAGAGTTGAACTACATTGTCATACTACCATGAGTGCCATGGATGGGACTACTCCAGTTGGGAAAATCATTGAAAGAGCTGCTAAGTGGGGACACCCTGCTATAGCTATTACTGACCATGGGGTTGTTCAAGCTTTTCCAGATGCACAAATTGCCGCAAAGAAAAATAAAATTAAAGTTCTTTATGGTGTGGAAGGATATTTAGTTGATGATGGTATTCCTTTAGCAATTAATGAAAAAGGTCAAAATTTAGATGACACATATGTGGTTTTTGACTTAGAAACAACTGGTTTTTCACCAAAGAATGATAAAATTATTGAAATAGGAGCGGTAAAGGTTAAAAATGGGAAAATAATCGATAGCTTCAGTGAGTTTGTCAATCCTAGAAGACCAATTCCTTATAAGATAACAGAACTTACAGGGATAAGTGATGATATGGTAAGATATTCAGATTCAATAGACTTTGTACTACCAAGATTTATGGATTTTATAGGAGATGCAGCAGTAGTAGCACATAATGCCAGCTTTGACTGTAGCTTTATTGAAAAAAATTGCAAAGATTTAGATTTACATTTCAATGCTACTATTCTTGATACTGTACAGATATGTAGATTTTTATATCCTGAATTAAAATCAGTTAAGCTTAATTTAGTGGCTAAACATTTAGGTATAAAGCTTACAAGCCACCATAGGGCTGTAGACGATGCTAAAGCAACAGGTGATATATTTGTAGAGTGTATTAAGAAGATTAAAGAAGAATATGAAGTTTCAGACTTAAGTGAACTTAATAAGATTTTCTTAGAAAAGGTTGATATTAAGAAACTTCCAACATATCATATTATAATTTTAGCAAAGACTCAGGAAGGTATAAGAAATTTATATAAGCTTGTGTCAGAGGCTCATATAGATAATTTCTTTAGACGACCTAGAACTAAAAAATCAAGGCTTGCTGAAATGAGAGGTGGGCTAATTATTGGTGGTGCATGTGAAGCAGGTGAAATTTATAGAGCTGTACTTGGTGGTAAAAATGATGAAGAAGTAAAAGAGATAATGAGCTTTTACGATTATGTTGAAATTCAGCCAGTTGAAAATAATGCTTATCTTATAGAAAAGGGAAATGTAAAAGATGAAGATGAGCTTAAGGATATAAATAGGAAGATTTATAATTTAGCCAAGGAAGTTAACAAGCCAACAGTAGCTACAGGAGATGTACATTTTTTAGAGCCACAGGATGAAGCATTTAGAAGGATTATAATGGCTGGGCAAGGATTTGGAGATGCAGAAAATCAACCACCTTTATACTTTAAAACTACAGAAGAAATGTTAAAAGAATTCTCTTATTTAGGTGAAGATATTGCAAAGGAAGTTGTTATAAAAAATCCACAGGAAATTGCAGCTTCAGTTGATATATTAAAACCTATTCCTGATGAGACATATCCACCTAAGATTGAAGGGGCTGATGACGATATAAGGAATATGACCATGAATAAGGTTCATTCAATATACGGAGAAAACCTACCAGAAGTAGTGCAGAAGAGACTTGATAAAGAGCTAAACTCTATCATAAATAATGGATACGCAGTTCTTTATCTTATAGCACAAAAACTGGTGGCTAAATCATATGCAGATGGATATCTAGTAGGTTCTAGAGGATCTGTTGGATCTTCTTTTGTTGCAACAATGTCAGATATTACAGAAGTTAATGGGCTTCCACCACATTATGTGTGTCCAAAATGTAAGAAGTCACAATTCTTCTTAGATGGATCAGTGAGTTCAGGGGCTGATTTACCAGATAAGGATTGCCCAAATTGTGGAGTACCATATATTAAAGATGGTCATGATATACCATTTGAAACTTTCTTAGGATTTGAAGGAGATAAGGAACCAGATATAGATTTAAATTTCTCAGGGGATAACCAAGCTGATATACATAAGTATACAGAAGTTCTTTTTGGTAAGGGATATGTATTTAAAGCAGGTACAATAGGTACAGTGGCAGAAAAGACTGCCTATGGATTTGTTAAAAAGTATTTAGATCAAAAAGGTGAGATTGCTTCACAAGCAGAAATTGAAAGGTTAACTATTGGATGTACTGGAATAAAAAGAACTACAGGACAGCATCCAGGTGGAATAATGGTTGTACCAAATTATACAGATGTATATAATTTTACGCCTATACAAAGACCAGCAGATGATAACACATCAGATGTAACAACAACCCATTTTGATTACCACTCAATTTCAGGAAGACTTCTTAAGCTTGATATACTAGGACACGACGATCCAACGGTATTAAGGATGCTACAAGATATAACTGGAATAGATCCTAAAACAATACCGTTGAATGATGAGAAAGTATTATCATTATTTACCAGACCTGATGCTCTAGGAGTTACCAAAGAGGAACTTGAATGTGAAGTAGGTTCCTATGGGCTACCGGAATTTGGAACTAAGTTCGTAAGGCAGATGCTTGTTGATACACAGCCTAAAACATTTTCTGACTTAGTGAGAATTTCAGGACTTTCTCATGGTACAGATGTATGGCTTAATAATGCACAATACTTTATTAAGGAAGGATATACTACCTTAAGAGATTGTATAGCCACAAGAGATGATATTATGGTGTACCTTATGTATAAAGGTGTACCGCCTAAAACAGCCTTTACTATTATGGAAAGTGTAAGAAAGGGTAAAGGGTTAACAGAAGAATTTGAAAAAATAATGAGAGAAAATAAAGTTGAAGATTGGTATATAGAATCTTGTAAGAGAATTAAGTACATGTTCCCTAAAGGGCATGCTGTTGCATATTGCATGATGGCTGTGAGAGTTGCCTATTACAAGGTGTATTATCCATTGGCATATTATGCAACATATTTTACGGTAAGAGGTGCAGATGATTTTGATGCAGAGCTTATTTGTAAAGGCGAAAGTGCAGTACATGCTAAATTACAGGAATTATATGCTTTAGGAAATAGTGCAACGGTAAAAGATAAAGGTCTTATTACAGTTCTTGAATTATCATTTGAGATGTATAAAAGAGGTTTTGAAATGCTTAAAGTTGATTTATATGAATCTGATGCAACTAAATTTCAAATAGTAGGTAATGCTTTAAGACCCCCCCTTAGCTCCCTGCAAGGAGTTGGAGTGAATGCAGCCAAAGCAATATTTGAAGCAAGAAAAGATGGGGAATTTATTTCTAAAGAAGACTTAAGAATAAGGTCTAAAGTATCAAAGACTGTTATTGAAACATTAAGTGTACATGGATGCTTAAAAGGAATGTCAGAAACTAACCAACTTTCATTATTCTAATAAAAACTCATGTCAATATTAACTAGCTACTGTCAAAAAGACAAATAGAGTTAATGGGACATGAGTTTTTATGTAAAAAATATATCATTATGGAGAAATTTTCAATATGATAAGGAATGAAGAAATGAACCAATTTATCTTTGTAACATAAAATATAGCAAAAGTAATTTAGAGGTGTATATAGTGACATATAGTTCTATTTATAATATGATTGGCTTCAATAATGAAGTGGATAGATTAAAGGCACAAGTAAAGTTAGGATGGGAAAAAGAATTTAGAACATTAAAATGGCTTGGACTGAAAAATGGAATGGATATATTGGATGTGGGAGGTGGACCGGGGTTTTACAGTGAAAAGCTTCTGGAAAATCTACCAGATTCAAATGTAACTATATTAGATGTAGATGATAAACTCCTTAAGATTGCTCAAAATAGACTTTCTAATAGTTATTATAAAAATAGAGTAGACTTTGAAAAAACAACTATATATAAAACTGGACTAAAAGATAATACTTATGATTTTGTAATATGCAGGTTTGTTTTGCAACATTTAGATAAACCTGTGGAAGCTGTAAGAGAAATATATCGTATTTTGAAGCCAGGAGGAATTATAGCTATTATAGATTCTGATAGTGGACTTATGGGAATAAGTGATCCTTCTTTCTTAATCAAAAGTGGCAGAAGCTTTTTTCAGGAAATAGAAAAGAGGGCTAGATGGAATAGAGAAATAGGAAGAAAGTTAGTTAAGATACTAAGAATATGTGGATATGAGGATTTGGATTTTGAAGCAGTGACCATTCATAGTGATATTATAGGAATGAAAAATATTTTAAAAATACCTAAAATTAATGATGAACAAATAAAGCTTTTAATGAGATATAATCCTACCGTAGGGAAGGTAATGCAGAAAGTTAAAGATGGAAGATTTGAAAATAGTTATACAATCATTTTATTGAATTTAATTGCCAAAGGAGTAAAAAAAATATGAGATTTTTCAAAATCTCATATTTTATGTTTTAAAGTCAAATTTGTTTGAACATCTTCTGCAAGTAACAACAATTTTTCCTTTACCTCTAGGAAGCCTAAGTTTTTGGTGACATTTAGGGCATTTAGTTATTTTATAGTTACGCTTTTCATTTAAAGAATTTTTAGCACTTTCCACTAATGGATAAAGATTGCCAAAGTGAAAATTAGGAATATTTGCAGGTAATGACTTCTTAAAGAGTGCTAAGAATTTATTACAATATGTATAAAATACATTATACTCCTGACGTCTCTTATAATACTTTTTAGAAAATGCTCTATAAAAAGATAAAATTAGTAGAATAAAAGAAAAAATTCTTGTTATTGGAAAGACATTTAATATTAAAGATATGAAGATCATAAAAATGGAAAGAAGATCAAAGCCATATCTATCATTATAATTAGTCATTTAATATCACTCCATTTGTAATTTTAATTACATTATAGTATATGATAGGGGGTAAAACAATTATATTTAAGTTTTAATAAGTAAAGTTTTTGTGAATTTACTGTATAAATTAAATGACTATAGAGATAATAAAGAGTGTAGGCTTCAAGTTATTATGAGTAGAACCTTATAATAACTTGGATTTTATATATGGGGTACTGCAAAATATCATTGCAGTACCTTTTAAAAACAATGTATTAATATTTTAGGGTATATAGGTATAAAATAGATAATATTGGGCTGTCGCACTAAATAATTAGTGCACAGCTCATTTTTGTTAATAAGTTACATAATAAAATACAATATAACCGAACTGGTAAGCATTGGTTTGAGATAAAAAAAGCTTAATAGTTAAATTTTTCAAGTTTTTTCTGTTAGCTTTATTAAAGTGCTTCTATTTTTAAATAATGTCTATCCATATCATAAAATATGCCTTAAATTTTATAAAAGTATAGAAAAGGAGCTATCGCTAACGGATTTTTTTATTTGCTATTGCGACAGCCCCACATATTTTCTGAAGAAATTTAACAAAAAATATATAAAAAATTAAAAGAAACTAATTGACTTAAAAAAGCATATAAACTAAAATTATACAATAAAAGGAATAGGAGGTAATATTATCGTGGAAAAAGGCAATATATCAATACATACAGAAAATATTTTTCCAATAATTAAAAAATGGCTATATTCAGATAAGGATATATTTGTGAGAGAATTGATTAGTAATGGGTGTGATGCAGTTCATAAGCTTAAAAGACTAACATCATTAGGTGAAGCTAAAGTTGAAGAAGATAATGCTTATAAAATAGTAGTAAAGGTTAATAAAGATAAGAAAATTCTGTCTTTTAGCGACAATGGAATAGGAATGACAGCAGAAGAAATAGAAAAATATATAACACAAGTAGCATTTTCTGGGGCAGAGGATTTTGTTAAGCAGTATAAAGAAAGTGAAGATGAAGGAAAACAAATAATTGGACACTTTGGTTTAGGATTTTATTCAGCTTTTATGGTATCAGATAAGGTGCAAATTGATACTTTATCATATAAAGAAGGAGCAAAAGCTGTTAAATGGATTTGTGATGGTGGAACAGAGTACGAAATAGGTGATTCAAATGAGCAGAAAAGTAGGGGAACTACTATTACCTTATATATAAATGAGGAAAGTAGTGAATTTTTAGATAATTATAAGGTAAGATCTGTAATAGAAAAATATTGTTCTTTTATGCCAGTGGAAATATTCTTTGAAGATGAATGTGCAGAAAAGAAAGATGAGGAAAAAGAGACTCCTATAAATGAAATAAAGCCACTTTGGACTAAAATGCCAAAGGATTGCAGCGATGAAGAATATAAGGAGTTTTATAAGAAGGAATTTAAGGATTATAATGATCCGTTGTTTTGGATCCATCTTAACGTAGATTATCCATTTAATTTAAAAGGTATATTATACTTCCCTAAATTAAAACATGAGCTAGAAGTTACTGAAGGTGAAGTAAAGTTATATAACAATCAAGTTTATGTAGCAGATAATATAAAAGAAGTAATTCCGGAGTTTTTACTATTGCTAAAGGGAGTAATAGATTGTCCAGACTTACCTTTAAATGTGTCAAGAAGCTTTTTACAACAAGATAAAAATGTAATTAAGATTTCTAAACATATTGTTAAGAAGGTTTCAGATAAGCTGGTAAATGTATTTACTAATCAAAGAGAAAATTATGAAAGCTTTTGGGATGATATACAGATATTTATTAAGTATGGCTGTCTAAGAGATGAAAGCTTTTATGAAAAAATAAAGGAAATACTTATATTTAAAGATTTAAATGGTAAGTATTTAACTTTAAAAGAATATATGGAGCAATGTAAAGAGACTCATGAAAATAAGATTTACTATGTAAATAATGAAAATGAGCAAAGTCAATATATAAATATATTTAAAGAAAATAATCTAAATGCAGTTATTCTAAATTGTAGTATAGATAACCACTTTATAACTCTATTAGAAAGAGAAAATCCAAACCTTTCATTTTTAAGAATTGATTCTGATATAAGTGATATCTTAAAAAATACAGAAGATAGTGATGATAATGATGAGAAAATTAAAGAATTATTTAAGGAAATATTAAAAGATAAAATAGAAGAAGTTAAGGTTGAATCTTTAAAGAACGAAGAAATTACAGCACTTATTACAGTTTCAGAACAATCAAGAAGAATGATTGAAATGAGCAGAATGTATGGAAACATGGATATGGCAGCCATGTTTAAGGAAGAAAAAACTTTAGTTATAAATAGAAATAACAAGATTATAAAAAATATATTAACCATGGAAAATGAAGATAATAAAAATCTTATTTGCCATGAGATATTTGATTTAGCTAGGATTTCTAGTGGGGGATTAAGCCCAGAAGAAATTTCTCAATTTATTAAAAGAAGTAACAAGCTTATTGCAAATAATATGAAGATAGATTAAGAATATGAAAAAAGCTGTATCAAAGTTGATATAGCTTTTTTTATATGTAATTATCATTAAGAAAAATTAATGTTTTTTTGTTTATTTTTAGTTTACATTTGTTGACGTTTTTGGTTTAAGTTAAAATTATTCATATGTAAAATCTCCAATTTAATTTAATCTAGTTGTATATGATAAGTATTTTATACTAAAAATGTGAGTTTGTTATAATAAATAGTGAAAGTTCATCTTATCTTCATAGAAAAAACAGATTTAAACACTGTTATTTTTTTAATCTAAAAAATATTATGATATTATAAAAATGTTTTAAAAACAAATAATAATTAAATATACAGTGAAAAAAATGATAGTATATAGGAAAAAAAATAATAACTTAGGGAAAAATGAAAATAATAATATAGATTATAATAAAGATATTTGTTATTATAGATGAGTGTGATTTTATCACTAATGATAAGATTGTTAAAATATTCTTGAAAAGGAGATAATTATGGGAAAAGAAAATAAACAAATGAGTAAATTAACATTAGTTGCGCTTATTTTAATGATTTTCACATCAGTTTTTGGATTTAACAATATTCCAAGAGCGTTTTACTTAATGGGATACTCTGCTATTCTATGGTATTTATTTGGTGCAATTGCATTTTTCATTCCATATGCATTCATGATGGCTGAATATGGTGCAGCATTTAAAGAAGAAAAAGGTATATATGCTTGGATGGAGAGAGCAGTGGGAGCAAAATTTGCTTTCGTTGGAACGTTCATGTGGTTTGCTTCATACATAGTATGGATGGTAAGTGTATCTTCATCAATTTGGGTTCCACTTTCTAATTTAATTTTTGGATCAGATGTTACATCAACGTGGTCATTATTTGGCTTAAATGCACCTAAGACATTAGCTATTCTAGGTGTAGTGTTAATAGTAGTAATTACATATTTATCAACAAAAGGTTTGAAAAGCATTTCAAAAATTGCTTCTGTTGGAGGATTTTTCGTTACAAGTGCAAACATAGTTCTTTTAGTAGGTGCATTAATAGTATTTGGAGGAAATGGATTTAAAGCTGCTGAACCAATAAGCTTTTCAGCCTTCTTTAATTCCCCAAATCCATCATATACATCTATATTAGCAATATTCTCATTCTTAGTATATGCAATATTTGCATATGGTGGGTTAGAAGCTGTTGGTGGATTAGTTGATCAAACTGAGAATTCAGAAAAGACATTCCCGACAGGAATTAAGATTTCAGCTATAGTAATAGCTATAGGATATTCATTAGGAATACTTATGATAGGTCTATTTACAAATTGGCAAGAAATATTAAGTTCACCAGAAGTAAGTAGAGCTAACGTTTCATATGTAGTAATCAAGAATCTTGGAGTTCAACTTGGAAATGTATTTGGACTTTCACCTAAAGGTGCTGCAATAATGGGTACTTGGTTTGCAAGATATATAGGTCTTGCCATGTTCCTTGCTTTAATAGGTGCATTCTTTACATTAATATATTCGCCATTAAAGCAATTAATAGAAGGAACACCAAAGGAAATATGGCCTGAAAGCTGGACTAAAGTTAATAAAAACAATATGCCAGTTAAGGCTTTATGGATACAATGTTTAATAGTAGTTGCTATAATAGTAGTAGCATCATTTGGTGGTGATACTGCAGCGGCATTCCTTGATTTATTAATTTTAATGAGTAACGTTGCAATGACAATACCAACTATTTTCTTAGCTATAGCATTTATAGCATTTAAGAAAAATGATAATATAGATAAGCCTTTTATAATATTTAAGAGTAAAAGTTTTGCAACTATCTGTGCAGTGATAGTAATCATAACTGTTGGTTTCGCTAATGTATTTACAATAATTCAACCAGCCATAGAAGCAAGTAAATATGTTGATACAATAGCACAAATAGCTGGACCAGTTATATTTAGCGTTGTTGCCTTAAGTTTATTTAATGTTTATGAAAATAAAATGAAGAAAAACAAGTTATAGATTAAAATACAATAAGATAGTATAAATTGCGATGATTTATACTATCTTATTATTTAATATAAAAAATAAAATACAATGTAAAATAAGCATTAATGGTAATCCATACTTAAATTTAAAATGATTAGTTTTGTGTCTAAAAAATATCATTGCTAAATATGAACCTAAAGATCCACCAATAAATGATACAGATAGTAGAGTTTTTTCTGTAATACGCCATTTCCTTCTAATAGCCTTTATTTTATCAATAAACATTAAGGCAAATGAAAGGATATTTATAAATAATATATATAATAAAAGAATTTTCATAAATAAAATCATCTCCATCAATTTATTTAATTTTAGATTAAGGAAAATTAATAATCAATTAAAAAAAAGTACATACTAAAAATAAATTAAACTAAGTAAGCTATAATGAATTTTTATGAAAGAAAGTGAAATGAAGTGAAAGAAAATGAAAGAAATGTATTGACAGTGAAAGTAAAGTATCATATTATTTAATTAAATAAAACCTTAACAGAAGTTTTTTTGGAAGCTATGTAAAGGATTAAACAAATGTTGGTAATAGGAGTGAATAAAATGATTAATACCATTACATTAAACCCTTCATTAGATTATATAGTAAAAGTTGACGATTTTAAGGTAGGGCATGTAAATAGAACTTCTAAGGAGGATATTTATCCAGGTGGAAAAGGTATAAATGTATCAATTGTATTAAAGAACCTGGGAGTTAAAAACAGAGCGTTAGGATTTACTGCTGGATTTACTGGAGAAGAAATTGAAAAGCTTGTAGCAAATCATGGAGTGGATAATGAATTCATAAGATTAGAAAAGGGAATGTCAAGAATAAATGTTAAATTAAAGAGCAAAGAAGAAAGTGAAATTAATGGTATGGGGCCAGATATTTCTAAAAATGATATAGAAAAGCTATACGAAAAGCTTGAAGCTCTTAAAGCGGGAGACTTTGTTGTTCTTGCTGGAAGTATACCAAATACTCTTCCTGATGATATATATGAAACTATCATGAAGGACTTTAAAGATAAAGAAATAAATTTTGTGGTAGATGCAACAAAAGATTTACTACTTAATGTATTAAAATATAAGCCGTTTTTAATTAAGCCTAATCATCATGAACTTGGAGAAATGTTCAATGTAAAGCTAAATAGTAAAGATGAAATAATAACATATGCTAAAAAGTTACAAGAAATTGGTGCAAGAAATGTAATTATATCTATGGCTGGTGATGGAGCAATATTAATTGAAGAAAATGGTGAAATAACTATCAGTGATACACCGAAAGGAACGCTAGTTAATTCAGTTGGAGCTGGTGACTCAATGGTTGGTGGATTTTTAGCTGGTATAGCTGAAAATAAAAATATTAAGGAAGCTTTCAAAATAGGGGTAGCTACAGGTAGTGCTTCGGCATTTTCTGAAGGTTTAGCAACAAGAGATAAAGTTGAAGAATTGTTAAAACAATTATAGAAGGAGATATGAAAATGAGAATCGTTGATTTATTGCATGAGCAAGGAATAGATTTAAACTTTGCTCCTAAAAATAAAGCAGAAGCTATTGATATGCTCGTGGAATTAATGGATAAGACAGGAAACTTAAATGATAAAGATGGATATAAAGAGGCTATATTAGCTAGAGAAGATTTAAGTACTACAGGAATTGGTGATGGTATTGCTATACCTCATGGTAAGACTAAAGCTGTAAAGAATGCTTCACTGGCAGCAGCAGTGAGCAAAGAAGGTGTTGATTATGATGCACTTGATGGAATGCCTTCACATTTATTTTTTATGATAGCAGCACCAGAAGGTGAAAATGAAGTTCACTTAGAGGTATTAGCAAGGCTTTCAACTATATTAATGGATGAAGAGTTTAGAAAGTCATTAATTAATGCAAAGGATAAAAAAGAGTTTTTAAATCTTATTGATAAAAAAGAAAAAGAAAAATTCCCAGATGAGCAAGAGGGAGAAGCAGAAGTTAATGCTGATGTAAGAACAGGTTATAGAGTATTAGCTGTAACAGCATGTCCAACTGGTATTGCTCATACATATATGGCAGCAGAAAGCTTAAATGGTAAAGCTGAAGAAATGGGTATATCTATAAAAGTTGAAACTAATGGTTCTGGTGGAGCTAAAAATGTTTTAACAAAAGAAGATATTGAAAATTGTGAAGCTATCATTGTGGCAGCAGATAAAAAAGTTGATATGGCTAGATTTGATGGTAAAAAAGTAATTCAAACTAAAGTTGCTGATGGAATTCATAAAGCAGAGGAGCTAATAAGTAGGGCTGCTAAAGGAGATGCGCCTATTTATCATCATGCTGGTGGTGGCGATGAAGATGAAGCTTCAGCGGAAAAAGAAAGCTTTGGACGTCAAATTTATAAACATTTAATGAATGGTGTTTCACATATGCTTCCATTTGTTATTGGAGGAGGTATCTTAATAGCTTTAGCATTCTTATTTGATGATTATAATATCAATCCAGCTAATTTTGGAAAAAATACACCTTTAGCAGCAGTTCTTAAAACAATAGGAGAGACAGCATTTAACTTTATGCTACCTGTTCTAGCAGGGTATATAGCAATGAGTATTGCAGATAGACCAGGGCTAGCAGCTGGTTTTGTTGGTGGAGCATTAGCAAATTCAGGTATTACTATAGCAAGTGCATTTGATGCTAATATATCTGTTGTTAGTGGTGGGTTTTTAGGTGCTTTATTTGCAGGGTTCTTAGCAGGATATCTTGTACTTGGAATTAAGAAAGTATTAAGTTTCTTACCACAATCTTTAGAAGGATTAAAACCTACACTATTATATCCTTTATTAGGAATTGGTTTAGTTGGTGCAATTTTATTATTTGTAAATCCATTCTTTGGAACAATTAATACTGGCATAACAAATGTATTAAACTCAATGGGTGGAACAAGCAGAGTTATGTTAGGTATGGTTGTAGCTGGTATGATGGCTGTAGATATGGGTGGACCATTCAATAAAGCAGCATATGTTTTTGGTACAGCGTCACTAGCATCAGGAAACTTTGAAGTTATGGCAGCAGTTATGGCAGGAGGAATGGTTCCACCATTAGCAATTGCAGTAGCATCATTAGTTTTCAAAAATAAATTTACTAAAAAAGATAGAGAGGCAGCGGTAACTAATTTTGTAATGGGATTATCATTTATTACAGAAGGTGCAATACCGTTTGCAGCAGCAGATCCATTAAGAGTTATACCTTCAGCAGTAATTGGTTCAGCAACAGCGGGAGCATTATCTATGTTCTTTAATTGTACACTTAGAGCTCCTCATGGTGGTATCTTTGTATTACCTGTAATAGGAGAACCATTTATGTATTTATTATCAGTGGTAATAGGAACAATAGTAGGTGCTATACTTCTTGGAATATTAAGAAAACCAGTTGAAGAAAAAGTAAAATAATATATAAAAAAGACAGAAAATATAAAAAGGATTTTCTGTCTTTTTTATATATTTTAATATTTATTAAAAATAATAAGAATAAAACTTAGCAAATCTTCTAATAATATATTTAGATTTTATTTTAGGAGGAATATTATGGATTTAAAGGATAGCAATACAAAGATAAATTTAATGAGGGCTTTTGCAGGTGAAAGTCAAGCAAGAAATAGATATACTATTGCTGGAGAAACTGCAAAAAGGCAAGGAATGTATATAATAAAGGATTTATTCACTTATACTGCTAATCAAGAGAAAGCTCATGCAGAAGTGTTTTATAGGGCACTTAAGAGCTGTAACAGCGATAATATTAATATAGATGGTGGATATCCGGTGATGATGTCTATCCCAACTTTGCAAAAGTGGCAAAAGAAGAAGGTTTTATAGCAATAAGCAACATTTTTAACAATATTGCAGAAATTGAAAAGAAGCATGGCGAAAGATTTGGTAAATATGCTGATATGATTGAAAAAGATACTTTATATAATAGAGAAGAAGAAACAATTTGGATGTGTACAAACTGCGGATATATATATGAGGGAAAGTCAGCACCTAATACGTGTCCTGTATGTACTTATCCTAAAGGTTATTTTATTGAATTTGAAGAAAGTCCATTTGAATAATAATCAGTAAATAATGATTAAAATGATAGATTAATCTATGTAAAAATAAAAATAGCTAGATTATCTAGCTATTTTTCAGTACCATCAATTAATCTTTTGATATTAGCTCTATGTCTCCAAAATACTAAAAGACATGCAAATAATGTTGCATACACTAAATACTTATCATAACCAAAAAGTAAGGTTGTAAAAAATAATGTAACACCAGCAATTAGTGAACGGATAGATACTACTTTTGTAAATAACTTTAGTCCAAAGAATACTATTGCTGTTACAATAAAGGCCTTTGGTACTATAAACATAAAAGCAGCAGCAGAAGTTGCAACTCCTTTTCCACCTTTGAATTTTAAAAATAAGGTATAGTTATGTCCCAGTATTGCTGAGATAGCTACTAAAGCTAAAGCAATACTTTTATTGCTTTTTAAAAGTCCTAAATATAAGAATAAATATGTTACTAATACAGGTATTATTGCTTTAAGCATATCACATATAGCTGTGATTTTAGATAGTTTTTTACCTGCTATTCTTCCAACATTAGTAGCGCCTATGTTTCCACTACCAAATTTCCTAATATCCTTGTTAAATTTCTTTTTAACTATTATATATCCTGTAGGTATAGAACCCATTAGATAAGAAAAAATAACCAATAAAGCTAACATAAATATCTCCTTTTTATATATTACATACATTATAATATTTTACATTTGAAAATTATGCAAGAGATATTTATTGTAAAGTGATATATGTATTACTTATGTATTGTTAAAATAAATATTAAATTTATGTTAAGAAATATACTACAAGCGAAATATGTCATATAAAATGCGGAAATAAGTTGACATTTGGTAGAAAAATATCGTATTCTGAATAGGGTGCGAAAGATTATTGGTGGTTAATAAAAAATTCGTACAAGTAACTTAAAAAGTAAATAAAGCATGAGGTGAATTATCAATGGGAATAAGACTAGAAAATCTAGTTGTAAAATTTGGTGACTTTACGGCTATTAATGACGTTACATTACAAATTCCAAAGGGAAAGTTAGTGTCGTTACTAGGTCCATCAGGTTCAGGAAAATCAACAACACTTTTTACTATTTCAGGAATTCATAAAGTACATAGTGGAAAGATATTCTTTGGAGATAAGGATGTTACAGGATTAGAACCAGAACAATTGGGAATAGGATTAGTTTTTCAAAACTATGCACTTTATCCACACATGACTGTTAGAGAAAACATCATGTTCCCTTTAAAGAATCTTAAGTGGGATAAGAAAGAAGCATCTGAAAGAGTTGAAGAAGTTGCAAGAATAGTTAAAATTGCAGACCAGTTAGATAAAAAGCCAGCACAACTTTCAGGTGGACAGCAACAAAGAGTTGCTATTGCAAGAGCTTTAGCTAAAAAGCCAGACATATTATTATTGGACGAGCCTTTATCAAACTTAGATACAAAATTAAGAGTTGAAACAAGACAAGAAATAAGAAGAATCCAAAAAGAAACAGGAGTTACAGCTATATTTGTAACACATGATCAAGAAGAAGCAATGTGTATTTCAGATGAAATTGTCTTAATGAAAGATGGTGATATACAACAAATATCATCACCAAGTGATATCTACATGAATCCTTGTAATAAATTTGTTGCTTCATTCATAGGAAGTCCAGAAATGAACTTCATACCATTAAATGTTGAAAATGGAATTGCAAAGGTAGATTCTCTTGAAGTAAATAACTTACCGTTAGATAAAAAGAATGTTTTAATGGGAGTTAGAGCAGAAGATTTTGAAGTAGCAGAAAGTGGTTTAAAGACAATTGTAAAAACTGTTGAAATATTAGGAAGAGAAAGATTACTTACTCTTACTCATAATCAAACAGAATACAAGATGCTTGTAGAAAAAGAATTTAAAATTGAAGAAGGAAAAGAATTAATAGTTAGACCTAAGCTTGGTAAGAGTTATGTGTTTGATGCTGAAAGTGAGGCGTTTATAACAAAATGCTAAAGAAAAATCGCAAAGGATATATATATTTATTACCAGCGCTTGTATTATTAGGGGTATTTGTATTTTATCCAATAATATATACTATAATCTTCAGTTTTGATGAAACAAAAGCAGCAGGATTCCAATTTGGATTTGGTACATATCAATACTTGTTTAATGATAAGAGATTTATTCAGTCGCTATTAAACACTGTAATTTATGCGGTAGTTGTTCCATTTTCATCAGTATTTATTTCTTTAATTCTTGCTAATGCATTAGCGAATATAAAGAATAAAACTGTAAGGGGATTTTTCCAAAGTGTT
Organism: Clostridium sp. 29_15; assembly: GCF_001916075.1. Lineage (NCBI taxonomy): Bacteria > Bacillati > Bacillota > Clostridia > Eubacteriales > Clostridiaceae > Clostridium > Clostridium sp. 29_15. The sequence goes on along the minus strand of NZ_MNRT01000035.1, from coordinate 127,646 downwards.
TATTTCTTACCGTATGTAACTTCAGTAGTAGCTATTGGATTAGTATGGTCATGGTTATTTAATAGTGAATATGGAATAATTAACTACTTATTAGGATTATTAGGAGTTGATAAAATAAATTGGCTTAATGATCCAAAGTATGCAATGATAGCATTAATTATTTTTGCTGTATGGAAGAGTTTAGCATTCAATACATTAATATTAACTACTGGTATTGCGTCAATTAATCCACAATACTATCAAGCTGCTAAAATTGATCAAGCTAAGGGAAGTACAATTTTTAGAAAGATAACAATTCCTCTAGTATCGCCGATGATAGCATATACGTACATGATTAGTTTAATAGCTTCATTTAAGGTTTATACTGAAGTGTATGTTTTATTTGGAGGAAGAACGCTAGATGGAAAGGTATCTACAGTTGTAAGATATATAATCGATAGATTTTACGGAGATCAAGATTTCCCACTTGCATTTGCAGCGTCAGTTATATTATTACTGATTATATTAACAGTTACGATGGTACAAAAAGTAATAACACGTAATAAGATTCACTATTAAGGAGTGCAGAAATGAACCAAAAAAATAATTTCAGAGTAGCTATAAAATATTTTCTACTAGTTATTTTTGCTATAATAACTGTATTTCCGTTTTATTGGATGATTTCATCATCATTAAAGTCAGGATTTGAAGTTATTCAGACACCACCAACAATGCTACCGGAGAATGTAATGTGGTCTAATTATAGCACAGCATTTAGCATGGCTCCATTTGGAAGATATTTTATAAATACAATTATAGTAACAGTATTAAGTATAGTAAGTACAGTTGTAATTTCTATCTTATCAGCATTTGCATTCTCTCACTTAGAGTTTAAAGGTAGAGATTTAATATTTTCAATATTTATTGCATCAATGATGATTCCAGGAGAAGTTTTAATAGTTAATAACTTTAAAACTATATCTAACTTAGGAATGATTGATACATATACATCATTATTTATACCTTATGCGGCAAGTGTATTATATATATATATGTTAAGAGAGTTTTTCTTAACAGTACCAAAGCCACTTTATTATGCAGCTAAAATCGATGGAGCAGGAGACTGGAAATTCTTATGGAAAGTTTTAGTTCCAATAGCAAAACCATCAATAATAACTATATCAATTTTGGTTGGAATCAATTCTTGGAATGCTTTCCTATGGCCGTTATTAGTAACTAATAATGAAAATATGAGAGTACTTGCCACAGGTCTTACAGCTTTCCAATCAGATGCAGGTAATCAATATGAGTTATTAATGGCAGCATCATCTATAATAACAGTTCCAATTGTAGGTGTTTATGTATTCTTACATAAGAAAATTATGAATGGTATTTCATTAGGTGGAACAAAGGGTTAAGATATTTAGAGTGAGGTTCATAGCCTCTCTCTTTATATAAATATATATAAATATTATTACAGAGGTGACTTTAATGAAAAAAAGACTTTTAGCAACTTTACTTTCTAGTACACTAGTGATGACATCATTAGCTGGATGTTCTAGTAAATCAGAAAATGGTGATATGGTTACAGAATTAACTAAACCAATTACAATTGAAATGTGGCATTATATGAATGGGGGACAAGCTGAGGTATTAAATGAAATAATTGAAGATTTTAATGCAACAAATGATAAAGGAATTACAGTAAATGCCATTAGCCAAGGATCTATTGTAGACCTTAACAAAAAAGTAATTTCAGCAGCACAATCAAATAGTTTACCAGCTATTATAAATGTTTATCCAGACGTAGCTACTGGATTGATAGAAGACAAGAAGTTAGTTAATTTATCTTCATTTATCAATGATAAAAATGTTGGTATGGCTGATGAAATGGATGATTTTGTAGATGCATTCATTCAAGAAACATCTCAATGGAATAACGGAGAAGTTTATGGACTTCCAATGACTAAATCAACAGAAGTATTATATGTTAATAAAAACATGTTAGAAAGTTTAGGGTATACTTTAGAAGATTTAGAAGACTTAACTTTTGAAAAGTTAGCAGAAATATCTAATAAAGCTGTTACAGAATTAGGTGTAGCAGGATTTGGTTTTGACTCTTCTTCAAATGCTTTTATTTCATCATTAAAAATGGATGGACTTGATTTTGTTGACTCAAAAGGTACTATTAATGTTGATAATGAATGGGTTAGAGAATATATGACATTCTTCCAAAAACAAGCAGAAAGTGGAGCTTTCAGAATTGCTGGGGAAGATAAATTCCTTTCAAATCCTTTTGTTAATCAAAAAATGTTATGTTACCAAGGTTCTTCAGCAGGATATGCATACTTAAACAATGATGGAGCTTTTGAAATTGCGGTTGTAGAAGTACCTGTATTTGAAGGAAAAGATAAAGCAGTTATGCAACAAGGAGCTTCATTATTTGTAACTAACAATGTAAGTGCAGAAGCGCAATATGCTGCTTACGAGTTTGTAAAGTTTGCAACAAATGCAGAAAATACTGCTAAATTTGCAACTGCTACAGGATATCTTCCAGTAAGAAAATCAGCAGTTGAAACAGAAATAGTTAAAAATATTTTAAATGATGAAACTTCATTATACAGCCAAGTATACAATGTAGCTCAAAAATCACTTCCATATGCATACTATACACCAGCTATAAACAATGCTCAATCAGCAAGAACAGTAGCTCAAGAAAAGTATGAAGCGTTTATGTCAGGAAGTATTAAAGATGTTGAAGTTTTAGTTGATGATATAGTATCACAAGTTCAAACATCAATAGGACGTAACTAATAATATTTATATAAAATATTACCTACCTAGTTTGCTAGGTAGGTTTTTTCTTGAATTTAAATAGAAATTTGATATAATAATATGTTAAGTATTATAATAATGCTTAACATAAAATAATAATGGAGAGTATAGCTTATGAAAAAAATATTAATCAAGAATATTTTAGAAAAAATAGAAGAATTCGATAAAATAGCGATATTTAGACATGTATTTCCTGATCCAGATTCATATGGTTCACAAAATGGATTAAAAAGTATAATAGAAAGTACATATCCAGATAAAAAGGTATATTTGTTAGGAGAACATTTAGAAAAATTAGGATATATTGGAACTATGGATGAAAGTGTTGTATGTGATAAAGATACTTTGGCTATTATTGTGGATGTGTCTAATAAAGAAAGAGTAGATAATCAAAGCTTTATGGATTGTGGTTATATAATAAAAATTGATCATCATAAACCTTTTGATGCTCCTTTTGAAGATTTAACATGGGTAGATACTGAATATTCATCATGCAGTGAAATGATATTAGATTTTTACTTAGCAAATAGTGATAGATTAAAGATTGAATATAATGGTAGAAAAGCATTATATACAGGTATTATTGGCGATACAGGAAGATTTGCCTATGTAGATAATCCAACAGAGCTGTTTAAAAAACTGCCAACAATAACTTTTGATTTACAAACAAAAGATATTTACGCAAATCTTTATAGAAGAAAAGAAGAAGAACTAAAATTCTTAGGTTTTATCTATAGCAATTATGAAAAAACAGAAAATGGAGTAGCTTATTTAAAAATTACTTATGATAACGTGGTCAAATATGGATTAACTCCTATAAAAGCAGTAAGAATGGTTAATGCACTTCAAGATACAGCAGGGATAATAAATTGGCATTTCTTTGCTGAAAAAGAAGATGGAAGCATCTTCTGTGAATTTAGATCTAATGGACCTAGAGTAAATGATATTGCTTTTAAATATGGCGGTGGTGGACATATGTTAGCTGCTGGTGCTTCAGTTGCATCTTGGGATGTTGTAGACAATATAATAAAAGATATGGATGATAACTGTAGGGAATTTAATAAATAATTTAAAGTTAAGAAGTTTTATGTATAAAAAAGCATAAAACTTCTTTTTTTTAAAATAATTTTGGTATATTATGTAATTAATACTAAAAATAAACTTTAGTATTAAAGTTAGTAAAAATATATGAATATAGGAGAGGAAAGAAATATTATGAGAAGATTTACATTACCAAGAGATATTTATCATGGAAAAGGTTCATTAGAAGTTTTAAAGACTCTTAAGGCTAAAAAGGCTATAGTTGTAGTTGGTGGAGGCTCAATGAAGAGGTTTGGCTTCTTAGATAAGGTAGAAAGCTATTTAAAAGAAGCTGGAATGGAAGTTGTTTTATTTGAAGGTGTTGAACCAGATCCTTCAGTGGAAACAGTTATGAAGGGTGCAGAAATGATGAGAGATTTTGAACCGGATTTAATTGTTGCTATGGGAGGGGGATCTCCAATAGATGCAGCCAAAGCAATGTGGATTTTTTATGAATATCCTGAATTTACATTTGAAGAAGCAGTGGTACCTTTTGGACTTCCTGAACTTAGACAAAAGGCTAAATTTGTGGCAATACCATCAACTTCAGGTACAGCTACAGAAGTAACAGCGTTTTCTGTAATCACTGATTATAAGGCTAAAATAAAATATCCTATAGCTGATTTTAATATAACTCCAGATATTGCAATTATTGATCCAGATTTAGCACAGACAATGCCACCTAAATTAGTGGCGCATACAGGAATGGATGCACTTACTCATGCAATAGAAGCTTATACTGCATCTTTAAGATCTAATTTTACTGATCCTTTAGCTCTAAAAGCTATATCAATGATTAATGAAAATTTAATAGAATCTTATAAAGAAAATAAAGAATGTAGAGAATTAATGCATGAAGCACAATGTCTTGCAGGAATGGCATTCAGTAATGCATTACTTGGAATAGTTCATTCAATGGCACATAAAGTTGGTGCAGTATTCCACATACCTCATGGATGTGCTAATGCTATTTTCTTACCATATGTTATCCAATATAATAGAAAGGCTTGTGAAGATAGATATGCAGATATTGCAGAAGTATTAGGAGTAAAAGGAAAAGATAATAAAGAATCTACAGATTTATTGATAAATAAGATAAGGGAATTTAATAAAAAGTTAAGTATACCTGCATCTATGAAAGAATATGGAATTACTGAAGATGAGTTTACTTCAAATGTTAAGTTTATAGCTCATAATGCTGTTCTTGATGCATGTACATCATCAAATCCTAGAACAATTGATGATAAGACAATGGAAAAACTGTTAGTCTGCACATACTATGGAAATGATGTTGAACTATAATTTTATTTAAAAATTGTTAAGGAAGTGAAGTAATGTATAAAATAACAGACAAAAGATATCTTACCTCCAATATATACTTAATGGATATAGAAGCACCTAGGGTTGCAAAATCAGCAAAACCAGGTCAATTTATAATCATAAGAAATGATAAAAAAGGAGAAAGAATTCCATTAACCATTGCAGATTATGATAGGGATAAAGGTACTATAACTATTGTGTTTCAAACTGTAGGTGCTGCCACAAGGGAATTGGCACAATATGAAATAGGAGATTATGTAGAGGATTTTGCAGGGCCTTTAGGGCAACCAAGTGAGTTAATATATGAAGCTGTTGATAATCTTAAAGGAAAGAATATTTTATTTGTTGCTGGAGGTGTAGGAGCAGCTCCGGTATATCCGCAAGTTAAGTGGCTTTATGAGCAAGGGATAAAAGCAGATGTGATTATTGGAGCTAGAACTAAAGATCTTATTATTTTAGAAGAAGAAATGAAAAAGGTTGCAGGAAACCTTTATGTATCCACTGATGATGGAAGTTATGGCTTTAATGGTCGAGTTACAGATATGCTAAATTATTTGGTGAATAATCAAAATAAAAAATATGATCATTCCATAGTAATTGGGCCAATGATTATGATGAAGTTTATGGCCAAGCTTACTAAGGAGTTAAATATTAAGACTACAGTAAGCTTAAACCCAATAATGGTGGATGGGACAGGTATGTGTGGAGCTTGCAGAGTAACTGTTGGAGGCAAAGTAAAATTTGCTTGTGTTGATGGACCAGAATTTGATGGGCATTTAGTGGATTTTGATGAATCTATGAGAAGACAAACTTTATATAAGACAGAAGAAGGAAGAGCGCTTTTAAGAATGGAAGAAGGAATTATTCATAAGCATGGCGGCTGTGGTTGTGGAGGTGGAAATTAATGGCGATGTCAGATAGAATGAAAAGAGTGGCAGTTAATGAACAAGAACCGGGAAAAAGAGCTAAAAATTTTATGGAAGTATGCTTGGGATATGATAATGAGAGAGCTGTTAAAGAAGCATTGAGATGCCTTCATTGTAAAAATCCTCAATGTATAGAAGGATGTCCTGTATCAATAAATATACCGGAATTTATAAATTATATTAAGGATAATGATATTGAAGGAGCAGCTAAAGAAATTGCTAAATATAGTTCTCTTCCTGCTGTCTGTGGAAGAGTATGTCCTCAAGAAAGTCAATGTGAAGGAAAATGTGTATTAGGAATTAAAGGGGAACCATTGGCCATAGGAAAGCTAGAAAAGTATGCAGCAGATTGGGCTAGGGAAAATTATGTTGATGTATCTTTTAAAGAAGAGTCAAATAATATAAAGGTAGCTATAATTGGATCTGGGCCTGCAGGGCTTACTTGTGCTGGTGATTTAGCTAAAAAAGGGTATGATGTTACCATATTTGAAGCGCTTCACGAACCAGGTGGAGTGCTTGTATATGGAATTCCAGAATTTAGACTTCCTAAGGAAGAAGTTGTTAAGGCTGAAATTGATAATATCAGAAAATTAGGTGTTAATATAGAAACAAATGTTATTGTAGGTAGGACAATAACTATTGATGAAATAATGAATGAAGAGGGATTTAAGGCTGTATTTATCGGTTCAGGTGCAGGACTGCCAAAATTTATGGGTATACCTGGAGAAAGTGCCAATGGAGTATTTTCTGCCAATGAATTTTTAACGAGAGTAAATTTAATGAAAGCTTTTAGAGAGGATTATGATACTCCTGTGAAAATTGGTAAAAGGGTTGCAATAGTAGGTGGTGGAAATGTTGCCATGGATGCAGCAAGGACAGCGTTAAGATTAGGAGCTGAATCACATATAGTCTATAGAAGAAGTGAGTCAGAACTTCCAGCAAGAAAAGAAGAAGTACATCATGCAAAGGAAGAAGGAGTAATTTTTCATATACTTACTAACCCGGTAGAAATATTAAGTGATGAAAACGGATGGGTAAAGGGAATAAAATGTGTAAAGATGGTTCTAGGAGAAGCAGATGATTCAGGAAGAAGAAGACCTATACCCATTGAAGGTTCAGAGTTTGTTATTGAAGTAGATACAGTGATAATGTCTCTTGGAACATCACCAAACCCACTTATTGCTTCTACGACTGATGGATTAGAAATTAATAAGTGGAAATGTCTTGTTGCTGACGAAGAAACAGGTCTCACTACTAAAGAAGGAGTTTATGCAGGTGGAGATGCTGTTACAGGTGCAGCTACAGTTATACTGGCTATGGGTGCAGGTAAAAAGGCAGCAAAAGCCATAGACAAATACCTACAAGAAAAAATAACTAAATAATTGACAAGCTACCGTTAAATCAATAGAATTATAATATAGCCCCAAAGGTTCTTTGGGGTTTTTATCATACATATGAGATTAAAGAAGGTGAGAAAATGAAGAATTTGAAAAGAACAATTCTTATTTTTTATTTTCAATTGAAGAAAAACGAGTGAAAATTTTATATCTTACCAAAATAGTATCTATGTATGCTAAAGGCTATTATAATGTAAAAATTAAGCTTATTACTGATGAAGAAGCTTTTAAAATACTAAAAGTGGAAAGTTTTAACAGTTTAATGAGAAGGAAACAGTTAGATATATGAATGAATATAAATATTTAAATTTAAAGAATAAAAATATTCTAGAGTTTAAAATAGATGATAACTCTATAGAAAAAGAAATATATTTAAATGAAGAAAATATATCAGGAAAGAATTTAAGAGAAATACCAGTATTTAATGAAATAGCTGCAGGAAATCCTATTGAAATAAATGATGAAAAGCAGGAAAACTTCTATTTACCTAAAGAATGGGTAGATAGAAATAATGATAATTTCATACTACAAATAAAAGGGGGTTAAAAATGATAACTGAGCATATGAGAGCTTTAATAAAAAACGGAGCTACAATAAGAGCTATGTTTGAAGAAGGAAAGGAACTATCTAGAAAGTATGGCAAGGAAAATGTTTATGATTTTAGTCTTGGAAATCCTAATGTAGAGACACCAGAAGAAATAAAGAATATTATAGGTGAAATTATCTCTGATGAAAATTCATTAAGTCTTCATGGATATATGAGTAATTCAGGATATGAGGATGTAAGAAAAACAATTGCAAGTGATATAAATAGAAAATATCATTTGTCTCTTGATGAAAGCAGTATAGTAATGACTTGTGGTGCTGCAGGAGGGCTTAATATAATATTAAAGAGCATTTTAGAAGATGATGATGAAGTTATATTATTTGCACCTTTTTTTGGTGAATATAGTAATTACATCAAAAACTTTAATGGTAAGGAAGTTGTTGTTGATACAGATGAAAGGACATTTTTTCCTAATATTGAAAGCTTAAAAAGAAGTATCACTAAAAGAACAAAGGCTGTAATTATAAATTCACCAAATAATCCTACAGGAGTAATTTATAGTGGTAAGGTGATACAAGACATATGTTCTGTACTAAAAGAAAAGGAGCTAGAATACCATAAGGAGATTTATCTAATTGCTGATGAACCTTATAGAGAACTTGTCTATGATGATATAGATGTGCCTTATATATTAAATTATTATGATAATTCATTTGTATGTTATTCTTATAGTAAGTCTCTCTCATTACCAGGAGAAAGAATAGGGTATGTAGTAATAAATGACAAGATGATGAATTTTAAAGAAGTGACGGTGGCTTTAAGTATTGCTAATAGAATTTTAGGATTTGTTAATGCACCATCATTATTTCAAAAGGTAGTTAAAAGATCTTTAAATTTAGAAGTTGATATAAATATTTATAAAAAGAATAGAGATTTAATTTATAGTCATTTAACAAGTCTAGGGATAGAGTGTGAAAAGCCTAAAGGGGCATTTTATTTATTTCCTAAATGTCCAATAGAAAATGATAAGAAGTTTTGTGAAGAAGCAAAGAAATTTAATATATTATTAGTGCCAGGATCAGTATTTAAAAAAGAAGGATATTTTAGATTAGCTTATTGTGTATCTTATGAAACAATAGTAAATTCATTGCCAGCCTTTAGTAAACTTATTGAGCAATATAGATAATTAATATTCTTTAGAATAGTGATCTAATATAATGTATGGGTACATTTTGCTGCTAGCTAAATTATATGTTATATTTTTCATATAATAATTTTGGCAGGTGAGGAAAATGATAAAAGATATAAAAAAAGTTGTTGCAATACACGATATCTCAGGTCTTGGTAGATGCTCTCTTACTGCGGTTATACCAATATTATCTGTATTAGGAGTGCAACCTTGTCCTTTTCCAACAGCAATACTATCATGTCAAACAGGTTATTCAAATTTTTCGTTTTTGGATCTTACGGAAGAAATGATTAACTATAAAAATAGCTGGGATGAAATGGGGTTTGCTTTTGATGGGGTATATAGTGGATTTTTAGGCTCTGAAAAGCAAATTGATATAGTGAAGGAACTTATAGTGAGTCAAAATATCTCCTTTGTATTAATAGATCCTGTAATGGGAGATAATGGGACTATTTATAAGACTTACACAGAAGCTATGTGCAGTAAAATGAAAGAACTTGTATCACTAGCAACTGTAACTACACCTAATATTACTGAAGCATGTATTCTTTTAGGTAAGCAATATAAAAATGGAGAATATTCTTTAGAGGAAATTGAAGAAATAGCTAAAGGAATAGGTGTTTTAGGCCCTAAAAAAGTTGTCATTACAGGTATTATAAAAGGAAGTGAAATAATAAATTTTGCTTATGATATGGATGAAGATAAGAAGTATATTATAGTTAATAATCATTCAGATAGATCATTTGGAGGAACTGGTGATATATTTGCCTCAATAATATGTGGTATGCTGATGAGAGGAAAAGATTTTGAAGAGGCTGTTAAGAAAGCTTCGGAGTTTGTCTATAAAGCAATAAGCTATTCTGACACAAAAAAAATTGATGTGAAAAATGGTGTTGTATTTGAACCAATTTTAAAGGAGTTGTTTATATGATTAATGGGCATAGCAAAGTAAAAGCATTAGCAATATCAGCTCTTTTAGCAGCTATCATATGCATTACAACTACATCTTTTCATATTCCTGTAGGAGTCAATGGAGGATATGTACATGTGGGAGATGCATTTATATATATGGCAGCATCTATACTACCATTACCTTATGCCATGATGGCGTCAGCTATAGGAGCAGGACTTGCAGATTTGATTAGTGGAGCAGCTGTATGGGTAATACCAACAATTATTATTAAGCCGATATTAGTATTGTTTTTCACAAGGAAAAAAGAAAATATATTATGTAAGAGAAATATTTTAGCAGTTTTTTTAGCAGGTTTTACAGGTGTAATATTGTATTGCTTAGCTGAGTATATAATGTATGGTAATTTTCTAGCTGCTTTTTATATGAGTTTTATTACATTAGTCCAACCTGTGGGAAGTGGATTAGTGTTTGTTATGGCAGCTTTGGCACTAGATAAAGTGAAATTTAAAAGCAAGGTTTTTTTGAAAGAAGTATAAAGGGGGTGAAAAAATGATGAATATATTATATACAATAGGAGATAGCTTATATATAAATATAACTAACAAATGCCCGTGTAGTTGTAATTTTTGTATTAGAAAAGAAATGGATGGACTTAAAGGCAGTGGAAGTCTTTGGCTTGATAGGGATCCTTCTGTTAGTGAAGTTGTAGATGAGCTTAAGAAACAGGAGCTTAATTCATATAAAGAAGTAGTTTTTTGTGGTTATGGAGAGCCGTTAGTTAGGATACATGAAGTGGTGGAAGTAGCTAGATACATTAAGTCAGTATCAAATGTGAAAGTAAGAATAAATACAACTGGTATTTCTGATTTAATCCATAAGGAGAATAATACAGCAAGATTGCTTGTTGGATGTATTGATGCAGTTTCAATAAGTCTAAATGCACCAACAGCAGATGAATATGTGAAAGTAACAAGACCAAAGTTTGGTGCAGAAGCCTTTTATGCTATGATTAAGTTTTCCAAGTATGTCAAAGAAAATATTGGTGATGTAGCTTTTTCAGTTGTTAATGTCATAAGTGATGAACAAATTGAAAGATGTAAGAGCTTAGCTGATGAAATGGGGATTCCTTTAAGAGTGAGAGAAAAAGAAGAATAATAGAATTAAAAAAGAGCTATGAATAAAAATACTTGCTTTTGGGTAAAGTTTTAATAGGGGGAAAGGTTGCAAATAATAACCCCTTGTAATTGTTAGTAAAGTGTGATAATATGTTAAAGGAAGTAATTTACTAATAGCTAAAAGATATAGAGTAGGGGTAAACACCTGCTCTTTCTATTTTAACGCAACTACTTTTCTAGTTGCGTTTTTATGTACCTATGTTTAAATTACGAAAAAACTGAATATTGAAAAGGAGGGTAAAAAATGAAAGTTAATGCCTTAGTGGAACAAATAGCTGAAATAGTTAAGCCAATAGCTGAAGAGCTTAGCTATGGTATTTATCACATTGAATATGTGAAAGAAAGCGGAGAATATTATTTAAGAATATATATAGAAAAAGATGGAGGCGTTTCATTAAATGATTGTGAAGCACTTTCAAGAAGAGTAAGTGATGTATTAGATGAGAAGGATCCTATTACAGATGCATATTTCTTAGAAGTTTCATCTCCTGGATTAAACAGAACATTATTTACCAACGAACATTATACAAGATTTATAGGAAGTGAAGTCTTAGTAAAACTTGCTAAAGCTGTTGAAGGAACTAAGACAATAAAAGGAATACTTAAGGAAAATAATGAGAGTTCAATAACAATTGAAGGAGCAGAAGAAATAAATATTCCAAAAGATAAAATTAAGTCCGTAAACTTAGAAGGGGAAATATAACAAGGAGGGGAAATATAAATGAATCAAGAATTTATAGGTGCTCTTAAAGAGATAGTTAAAGATAAAGGGATTAGTGAAGATTTATTATTTGAAACAATTGAAGATGCATTAGTAGCAGCATACAAGAAAAATTATGCTGGGCCAACTTCTTCAGCTCAAAATGTAAAGGTAACAATTGATAGGGAAACAGGAGAAATCCATGTATATTCTCAAAAAATAGTTGTAGAAGAAGTATTTGATGATGTAACTGAAATTGGACTTGAAGAAGCACAATCTATAAGACCAATCTACGATTTAGATGATGTAGTTGATTTCGAAGTAACACCAAAGAATTTTGGAAGAGTTGCAGCTCAACTTGCTAAAGGTGTTGTAACACAAAGGATAAGAGAAGCAGAAAGAAGTATCATATACAACGAATACAAAGAATTAGAATATGACATCATCGTTGGAACAGTTTTAAGACAAGATAAAGGTATGGTATTTGTTAATATTGGTAAGTTGGAAACTGTAATCGGACCAAACGAACAAATTCCTGGAGAAGAATATAGATTTAACGAAAAGGTAAAATTATATGTAGTTGAAGTTAAAAATACTTCAAAGGGTGCACAAGTTGTTGTATCAAGAACTCATCCAGGATTAGTTAAGAGACTATTTGAACTAGAAGTTCCAGAAATATATGAAGGTGTTGTTGAAATAAAGAGCATTTCAAGAGAAGCTGGTTCAAGAAGTAAGATTGCAGTAGTATCTCATGATGAAAATGTTGATCCAATGGGAGCTTGTGTTGGTCCTAAGGGTGTTCGTGTACAAAATATAGTAGATGAGTTAAAAGGTGAAAAAATCGACATAATCAAATGGAGTAAAGATCCAGCTGAATTTTTAGCAAGCGCATTAAGCCCAGCAAAAGTATTAAGCGTTACAGTGGATGAAGAAACTAAATCTGCTAAAGTTATCGTTGATGACAACCAACTTTCACTTGCTATAGGTAAAGAAGGACAAAATGTAAGATTAGCTGCAAAACTTACTAACTGGAAAATCGACATTAAGAGTAAATCACAAGCAGAGGCATTAGAAAACTAAAGGAGGATTTACTATGAAAGTAAAGAAGATACCTTTAAGAATGTGCACTGGATGCATGGAAATGAAGCCTAAGAAAGAGCTTATAAGAGTAGTTAAAACTCCAGAAGGAGAAGTAACAGTGGATCTTACAGGTAAGAAATCTGGAAGAGGGGCATATATTTGTAGAAATATAGAATGTCTTGAAAAAGCCTTTAAAGCTAAAAGGCTAAGTAGAAATCTCGATATAGCCATTGATGAAGAAATCTATAACAGATTAAGGAATGAGATATTAAATGGATAAATTTTTTAATTTTTTAGGATTAGCTAAAAGAGCTGGGAATATAGTTGAAGGCTATAGCAGATGCGATGAACAAAGAAATAAGAAAGATTTTTTCTTAATTATAATATCTGATGATGCTTCAAATAGCACCAGAAAGAAATTTAAAAACCATTGCATAGCAAAGAATATAAGATTAATAGAAGATTTTTCAAAAGAAGAATTAGGTTTTGCTATTGGAAGAGAAGAAGTTAAAATTTTAGCAATAACTGACAAGAATATGGCTGAAAAGTTAATGTTTTTATACAGAGAGAATTCAGGAACAAATTAACCGGGGGTGATTTTATTGTCAAAAATCAGAGTATATGAATTGGCAAAAGAGTTAAATGTAAGTTCAAAAGACTTAATAACTTTATTAATGGAAGAGTTTGGTGTAGAGGTAAAAAATCATATGAGTGTCATAGAAGATGAAGATGCTGCACTAATTCAAGAACTTATAGGTGAAAATGGAATACCACAAGAAAAGAAATCTATAGTGGATGAATATGAAGATCAATTAGCTGAAGAAGTTAATAAAGGTGTAAGAAAGAAAAAGAAAACTAAGAAAGAAATTGAGCGTGAAGAAATCGAAAGAAATGCAGAAGCAGCATGTGGAGTAGTTGAAATAGGTGATACTATTACAGTTAAAGAGTTATGCGAAAAGCTTGGAAAACCAACAGCAGATGTTATTAAGAACTTAATATTCTTAGGTGTAATGGCTGGAGTTAACCAAGAAATCGATTTTGCTACAGCAGAAAAGCTTTGTGAAAAATATGAAGTTATAGCTGAAAGAAAAGAAGAAGAAACAGAACTTGAAGCATTTGAAGAAGATACAGATGTAGTAGAAGAAAACTTAGAAAAGAGACCGCCTATAGTAACAATAATGGGTCACGTTGACCACGGTAAAACTTCATTATTAGATGCTATAAGAAAAGCTAAAGTTACTGATACAGAAGCAGGTGGAATCACTCAGCATATAGGTGCTTACACAGTTACTTTAAATGGTGAAAAGATAACATTCTTAGATACACCAGGACACGAAGCTTTCACTGCCATGAGAGCTAGAGGAGCACAAGTAACAGATATCGTTATTTTAGTTGTTGCTGCTGATGATGGTATAATGCCACAAACTAAAGAAGCTATAAGTCACTGTAAAGCAGCTAATGTTCCAATGATAGTTGCAATAAATAAGATTGATAGACCAGGAGCAAATGTTGATAGAGTTAAACAAGAATTAACTGAACATGGTTTAGTAGCAGAAGACTGGGGCGGAGATACAATTTGTGTACCAGTTTCAGCAAAAACTGGTGAAAACTTAGATTCATTACTTGAAATGATTCTTTTAACAGCAGAAATGCAAGAATTAACTGCAGATCCTAATAGAAAATCTAAGGGAACAGTTATTGAAGCTAAGTTAGATAAAGGTAGAGGTGCTGTTGCATCACTATTAATTCAAAATGGTACACTACATGTAGGAGACTCTATTTTAGTTGGATCTACATATGGAAGAATAAGAGCTATGTTTGATGATATGGGTAAAAAGATTAAATCAGCAGGTCCATCTATACCAGTAGAAGTTTTAGGTCTTTCAGAAGTTCCAGCAGCTGGGGACAGATTTGTAGTTGTTAAAGATGAAAAGACTGCAAGAAATATGGCTGAAATCAGAAAAGATAAAATCAAAACTGAAAGCCATCAAGCATCACATAGAGTATCACTTGAAGATTTATATAGCCAAATCCAAGAAGGGAAGGTTAAAGAATTAAGCATTATTGTTAAAGCTGATGTTCAAGGTTCAGTGGAAGCAATAAGACAATCTTTAGAGAAACTTTCAACAGATGATGTTAAGGTTAGGGTTATCCATGGTGCAGTAGGTGCTATAACAGAAACAGATATAACTTTAGCAGCAGCATCAAATGCATTAATGATTGGATTCAATGTTAGACCTGATTCAAATGCAGTAGCTATGGCAGAAAAAGATGGAGTGGATATCAAAACATATAGAATCATCTATGATGCAATTGAAGATGTTAAGTCTGCTATGATTGGTATGCTTGATCCTGAGTACAAAGAAGTTATAAATGGTAAAGCGGAAGTAAGAATGACTTACAAAATATCTAACGTAGGTACTATTGCAGGATGTTACGTAACAGATGGTAAAATAGTAAGAAACTCTGAAGTAAGAGTAATAAGAGATGGAATAGTTATCTTTGAATCTGTCTTAGCTTCATTAAAGAGATTTAAAGATGATGCTAAAGAAGTTAATAAAGGATACGAATGTGGCTTAAGTGTTGAAAGATTCAATGATCTTAAAGAGGGAGATATAATCGAATCATTTACAATGGAAGCTGTAAAAAGAAAAGAGCTTTAAGAGGTGATTTAAATGGCTAACTATAGAGGCGGAAGAATAAACGAAGAAGTCAGAAGAGAAGTTAGTAATATAATCCAAAATGAAATCAAAGATCCAAGACTTACTGCAATGGTTTCTGTAACAGCAGTAAAAGTTACTAAGGATCTAAGATATGCAAAGGTATTTGTAAGTATATTTGGAAAAGATGAAGAAGAAAAGAATAATACTTTCACTGCATTAAAAAATGCAAGTGGATATATAAGAAAAGAAATTGGCATAAGAATTAATTTAAGACATAATCCTCAAATAATTTTTGAATTAGATGACTCAATAAGCTATGGAATGCATATTGAAGAACTTATTCATAAGGTTAATAAGGGTAAATAATTGTCAATTAAAACAATTAAAGATATTTTATTAAGTGCAAAGAAGATAGGCATTACCTACCATGTATCACCAGATGGTGATGCAGTAGGTAGTGTTCTTGCACTTTATAATGGATTAAAATACTTAAATAAAGATTGCTATGTACTTTCTAAGGAGGCACTATCAGAAAATTTAAGATTTCTTTTAGGTGCTGAAGATGTAACTGGTGAAGTGTATGAACCAATAGATGATACAGATGTAGTTATAGTCTTAGATTGTGGTAATTATGAAAGAATATGTGCCAATTTAGAAAATTATAATAAAGTATTATTAAATGTAGACCATCATTTATCAAATGATATGTATGGTAATGAAAATTACGTAGATATAGATGCTGCAGCTACAGCAGAAATAGTTTATGAATTACTGTTGGAGCTAGGATTTGTTTTTAAAGAAGATGATGAAATAAGTAAAGAAATAGGAACATGTTTATATACATCGTTAGTAACAGATACAGGAGCTTTTAGACATTCTAATGTTACATATAGAACTTTAGAAATTGCTGCTAAACTGAAGAGAATTGGTGTAAATAATACATTTATTTATCAAAGTCTTTTTGATAATAAGGATTTTAATAGAGTGAGATTTGTAGGCAAAGTTCTTACAAATATGCAGCTTGTTTGTGATGATAAAGTTGCCTTAATAGAACTACCTAAAGATGCTGGAAAAGAGTTTGGTATAGAAGTAGGAGATACTTCAGATATTATATCTTATGGATTGCAGATAAAAGGTGTAGAAGTAACTTTATTAGTAAAAGAAGCTGATGATAAGATTAAAGCTAGTCTTAGATCAAAAAATGATGTTGATGTAAGAAAGATTGCTGAATACTTCGGTGGAGGTGGACATACTAAGGCCGCAGGTTTAGCTATAAAATATTCAACGTTAGAAGAAGCTAGAGATAAAATATTAAGCAAAATAGAGGAAGAGTTATAAGATATGAATGGAGTTATAAATATCTTTAAACCTAAAGGAATGACATCTTTTGATGTTGTTAGAGAAGTAAAAAAAGTTTGTTCCACTGGAAAGGTTGGTCATACAGGAACCCTTGATCCAGAAGCTACAGGTGTTTTGCCAGTATGTATTGGAAGAGCAACAAAGATAATAGACTATATCATGGATTCAAGAAAAGTATATGAAGTAGAGTTTAAGCTTGGAATTAAGACTACAACATATGACGATGAAGGTGAGATTCTTGAAACTCGTGAAACCAAGCATTTAACTGATGATGAAATACTTCAGGCAATAAAGGGATTTTTAGGTGAATATTCTCAAGTGCCACCTATGTATTCAGCACTTAAACAAAATGGTGTTAGACTATATACTTTAGCAAGACAAGGAATTGAAGTTAAAAGAGAAGGACGAAATATAACTATTTATAATATTGAAAATATAAAAATAGATAATCCTTTTGTTTCAATGAAGGTTACATGCTCTAAGGGAACTTATGTAAGAAGTCTTTGCTATGATATAGGGGAAAAGCTTGGAGTTTATGCAACAATGACAGAGCTTAATAGAGCTGAAACATCAGTTTTTAAGCAGGAAGATTCAATTAATATTAAGAATCTTACTAGTGAAAACTATTCAGAGCACTTAATTTCCATAGAAGAAGCATTAAATCATTATGAGAGAATTAATATAAATCATAAGTATGCAAAGCTTTTAGTAAATGGAGTGAGAGTTGGAGACACTAGATATACAAATGATAAAGTTGAAAATGAAAAATTATACCGTGTATATGATGGAGAAAAATTCTTAGGTCTTGGAAGCAAAAATAATGAAGGATTTAAGATTACTAAACTATTAATAACTTAGGAGAAAAATAATGTTAGTGTTAGAAGATGCTATTTTAAAGAAAGAAAATAGGAAAAACTTTGTAGCCTTAGGCAGTTTTGATGGATTGCATAAAGGGCATTTATCTCTAATACGTAAGATAAAGCAGCTGGCTGAAGAAGGTAAAGGACAATCAATTGTTTATACTTTTAAAAATCATCCTAGAAAATTTATTAATATAAATAGTACATTGAATTTACTTATGACTAATGAAGAAAAGATATCTATTTTAGAAAAAGAGGGGATAGATATCTTAGCCTTTAAGAAATTTGATAAAGAGACTATGAAAATGAGCCCAGAAGACTTTATTAAAAATATTTGTGAAAACTTTAATATCAAGGGTATTGTAGTAGGATTTAATTTTAAGTTTGGTTATAAAAATGCTGGCGATATTAAGTTGTTAAATGAACTTAAATCTAAATATCATTTTGATTTATATGTTATGGAGCCTTGTATATATAATGACTCAGTAGTAAGTTCAACTAGAATTAGGGAAGCTATAATTGATGGTAATATGGAAGAAGCTTTTAATATGCTTGCACGACCATATTCTCTTGAAGGGAAGGTAATTCATGGCAAGAAGCTTGGAAGAACAATAGGATTTCCAACGGCAAATTTAGAAATAGACAAAAGCAAATGTATTCCTGCAAAAGGTGTATATTATACCAATGTATCTATTAAAGGAAAAATTTTTAAAGGAATTACTTCTGTAGGGCATAATCCTACAGTAAATGGGAAAGAATTAACTATAGAGACTTATATTCTTGATTTTAATGAAGACATATATGGGCAGAATATAACTTTATATTTTATTAATAAGATTAGAGAAGAAATAAAATTTAATGGCTTAGAAGAACTGGTAAATCAATTAAATGTAGATAAAAGTTATGCTGAAAAAAATGGAATTATTATTTAATATTGATTTTATTTTGTACTAAACGACAAAATTACTATTAAAATAAAATTTGTTTACAATATTAAATTAGTCTGATATAATAACTGATGAACAAACCTATATCTAAGATATGAGCTTTAACTTATACCATGGATATAAGGGGATACTATTACGGAGGTGTCATAATGGACGCAATAAGAAAGCAAGAAATAATTAAAGAATTCGGAAGACATGAAGGAGACACTGGTTCACCAGAAGTTCAAATCGCACTTTTAACTGAAAGAATCAACTCTTTAACAGCTCACTTAAGAACTCATAAGAAAGATCACCACTCAAGAAGAGGTCTTTTAATGATGGTAGGACAAAGAAGAGGATTCTTAAAGTATTTAGCTGCTCAAGATATCGAAAGATATAGAGCTATAATTTCAAAATTAGGCTTAAGAAGATAGTCTGTAGAGCGGGTTTTATCCGCTCTATTATTTTAAAGATTAAAAATTAACCGAAAGACCTGAAGGGAGGTTATATAAAAATGACTAATGTACTTACAAAAAACATAGCTGGAAGAGAAATGAAAGTTGAATCTGGTAGAGTAGGAATGCTTTCAGATGCAGCAATATTCATGAGCTATGGAGATACAGTTATATTAACAAATGTTAACGCTTCAGAAAAACCTAGAGAAGGAATAGATTTCTTCCCACTTAGCGTTGAATACGAAGAAAGATTATATTCAGTTGGTAAAATACCAGGTGGATTCATCAAGAGAGAAGGTAGACCTTCAGAAAATGCAATTCTTTTTGGAAGAGCTGTAGATAGACCTCTTAGACCATTATTCCCAAAAGGGTATAGAAATGATGTTCAAGTAGTTTGTACAGTTGTTTCTGTAGAACAAGATAACTTACCAGAAATTCTAGCAATTAATGCTGCATCTATGGCATTATGCCTATCAAGCATTCCATTCACAACACCTGTTGGAGCTGTCCAAGTAGGATTAATCGATGGAAACTTTGTTTTAAATCCAACATTAAAAGAAAGAGAAGAAAGTATTCTTCAATTAACTGTTTGTGCAACAAAAGAAAGAGTAATGATGATTGAAGCTGGTGGAGATGAAATACCAGAAGAAACAATGATCAAAGCAATTGAATACGGTTTTGAAAAATGTCAAGACATCGTAGCATTCCAAGAAGAGGCTATGGCTAAGTTTGGTAAAGAAAAGAAAGAACCAGTTCTTTATAAACCAAATTCAGAATTAAAAGCTGATATAGAAGAGTTTGCTGGTGAGATGATTAAAGCAGCAATGTGGATTACTGATAAAGATGAAAGAAATGCTGCTATGGATATTGTAAATGATAAAATCATAGAAGAATTCCAAGAGAAGTATGCAGATTGTTTAGGAGATATCAATGAAATAGTTTACTCTATGCAAAAAGAAGTTGTAAGAGATATGCTTCTTAACCATAAGAGAAGACCAGATGGAAGAGCATTTGATCAGATAAGAAAGATTTCATGTGAAGTAGGAATATTACCTAGAACTCATGGTACAGGTTTATTCACTAGAGGTCTTACTCAAGTTATGACTGTAGCTACTTTAGGAGCTGTAGGTGACATCCAAATAATAGATGGTATTGGTGAAGTAGAGTCTAAGAGATATATGCATCACTATAACTTCCCTGCTTATTCAGTTGGAGAAGTTAGACCACTTAGAGGACCAGGAAGAAGAGAAATAGGGCATGGAGCTTTAGCTGAAAGAGCTTTAGAACCATTAATACCTTCAGAAGAGGAATTCCCATACACTATAAGATTAGTATCTGAAGTATTAAGTTCCAATGGATCAACTTCTCAAGCTTCAGTTTGTGGTTCTACACTAGCATTATTAGATGCAGGTGTTCCAATAAAGAGACCAGCAGCTGGTATAGCAATGGGATTAATAACTTCAGAAGATTTAGCTCATGAAGAAGTATTAACAGATATACAAGGAATTGAAGATTTCTTTGGAGATATGGACTTTAAAGTTGCAGGTACAACAGAAGGTATAACTTCTATCCAAGTTGATACTAAGATTAAGGGGTTAAGCTTTGATGTAATTTCTAAAGCAATTACTGATGCTAGAAAAGCAAGAATATTTATTTTAGATAAGATAGAGGAATGCATTCCAGCGAGCAGAAAGGAAGTATCTAAATTTGCACCTAAGACTTGTACTATAAGTATTGATCCAGAAAAGATAAGAGATGTAATTGGTGCTGGTGGAAAGGTAATCAATAAGATTATTGCGGATACTGGTGTTAAGATAGATATTAAAGAGGATGGTACAGTATTTGTTTCATCACCTGATCATGAAGGGGTAAATGAAGCCATAAGAATTATTGAAGGATTAACAAAAGAAGTTCAAGTTGGTGAAGTTTACTTAGGTAAGGTTACAAAAATTGCTGCTTTTGGAGCATTTATTGAAATATTACCAAATAAAGAAGGATTATGCCACATATCTAAATTAGATAAAGCAAGAGTAAATAAAGTTGAAGATGTAGTATCTGTTGGTGATGAAATACTTGTAAAAGTAACTGAAATAGATCAACAAGGCAGAATAAACCTTTCTAGAAAAGATGCATTACCAGATGAAGAGGAAACAACTGAACAATAGTATTTATTCAGCGAAATAATATTTATTATGTGAAAGAGAATTATTAAAATTCTCTTTTTTTAGTATATAGAATAAAATAGTATAAATTAAAATAAACTAAAATCAAACTATAAAAGTGGAGGTAATTATGTTTGAGATATATACATTAGATAACGGATTAAGAGTTGTTACTGAATATATTGAACATGTGAATTCGGTAAGTGTTGGAGTTATGGTTCAAAATGGATCAAGAAATGAAGAAAATTCAGTTAATGGAATTTCACATTTTATAGAGCATATGTTTTTTAAAGGTACTAATAAGAGAAGTGCCAAAGAAATAGTTCAGCACATAGAAAATGTAGGTGGACAAATTAATGCCTATACTAGCAAGGAAACAACTTGTTATTATACAAAATCATTATATACACATTTAAATCTTTGCCTAGATGTACTTTCAGATATGATTCTTAATGCAAAGTTTGATGATGAGGAAATTGAAAAGGAAAAAGGCGTTGTAATAGAAGAAATAAATATGAGTGAGGATAATCCAGAAGATGTTCTAGAAGATATCCATTCAAAGGTAATATTTGGTGATAATCCTCTTGCTGATCCAATATTAGGAACTATTGATATAATTAAATCATTAAATAGCAGTAAAATTAAGGAATATGTAAAAAAACATTATACTCCCCATAATTCAGTAATAAGTATATGTGGAAAATTTGATAAAAATGAATTAAAAAAATTAATGGAAAATTATTTTGGTTCTTGGGATAAAAATGAAATATATATACCAACTTATAAAGAAGTAAACCTTTTAGGAGGGGCAGCTTATGTAAATAAGCAAATTGAACAGCTTCATATAAATATTGGTTTAAAGGGACTTCCATATGCTCATGAAAGAGCATATTCACTTGCTTTATTAAATAATATTTTTGGTGGAGGAGCTTCATCAGTTTTATTTCAAAAGGTAAGAGAAGAGTTAGGACTTTGCTATACTATATATTCATATTCACAGCCTTATATAGGTGTTGGAAGTTTAAATATTTATACTGGTTTAAGTAAACAGTTTGCAAATAAAGCATTAGAAGTTATAAGTAGAGAGCTTAAACTTTTTGCAGATAAAGGCATTAGTGATGAAAAGCTTAAGATAAATAAAGAAAAACTTATTTCTGGTTATCTTTTAGGTTTAGAAAGCACTGCATCAAGAATGTTTGCTAATGCTAAATGTTTGTTATTACAAAATAAGATAAAAACAGCAGAAGAAGTTACTGAAAAGATTAACAAAATAAATAAGCAAGACATAAACTATGTATTGGAAGAGTGCTTTAAGCCGGGAATAATAAGTGCATCATATGTGGGTCAAGATGTAGAAATTGATGGATTAAATAAAATAGTAGGACTTTCTGACGTAGCGTACAATAGAGATTTGATTGTAAATGACAAAAGAGTATAATAATTATGTCACTGGGTTAGTAAAGTTACCTAGGTAATAAATTACCTCCTTTTAGCATAAAATTTTATGAAAAGTAAGGAGGTAATTCGTTTATGAAAGATTTTGAATATTATGAAAAAAAGGCAGATAGTTCCGAAAAACTTATTAGTGATTTGGAGAAATTTGAAATATTTAATTTAGAATGTGCAGAAAAATATGATAGTTCTCAAAATATTGACTTTATAATAGATGAAGAAGGATGCTTAAAATTCTTGGTTGTAGGTGTTAGCAGTAATAAGTTAAGCTTTTTTGGAGGTAGCAGGGAATTTGTAGAAATACCTTGGGAATGCGTTACTAAAATTGGTGCTAACGTAATAGTAATCTCCGCAGAAGAAGGAAAAATTAAAAGAGCTAAAGCTTAGCTAAGGAGGAGATTTCCTTGAATATAATAGTACAAAAGTTTGGAGGTACATCTGTATCTACAGAGGACAGGCGAAAACAGGTAGCGGTTAAAGTAAAGGAGGCAATTGATAATGGGTTTACACCTATAGTGGTTGTATCTGCTATGGGGCGAAAAGGACAACCATATGCCACTGATACTTTATTGACTCTTATAGATGATAAATTTAAGGAATCCAATAGAAATTCCAAAGATCTCTTGATGTGCTGCGGTGAAATTATAAGCTCTGTTGTAGTAGCAAATGCTTTATATAATGAAGGAATTCAAGCAGTACCATTAACAGGAGGACAAGCTGGAATAATTACTGATGATAATTTCTGCGAGGCTGAGTATATAAGCATTGATATAGATAGATTACTATCAGTGGTAAGAGAAGGAAAGGTTCCTGTTGTTACAGGTTTTCAAGGAATAACTAAAGATGGATATTTTACTACTTTAGGTAGAGGGGGAAGCGATACTACAGCATGTATTCTAGGTAATGCTGTAAATGCAAAAGAAATAGAAATATATACTGATGTGGATGGGATTATGACAGCAGATCCAAGAATAGTTGAAGATGCTTCACTTATTGATGAAATAACGTATAATGAAGTTTTTCAATTGGCAGATCAAGGAGCTAAAGTAATACATCCTAAAGCTATAGACTTAGCAAAGAAGGGCAATATTCCTCTATTTATAAAAAATACCATGGGTGAATCAAAGGGGACATTAGTAAGTAATAATACCATAGGTAATGAAAGAAGATATATTACAGGTATAACTTATCTTAATAACAGAATTCAAGTGAGGATAAGGTTATCAGAAAATAGCAATATAAAGGTCTATCAAAATTTATTAGAAATACTTGCAAAGAATCATATAAGTTTAGATCTTATCAACATCTTTCCAGCACATCAATTTTTTACAGTAGATAAATCAGAAAAGGAAAATGTATGTAGTATACTAGAACTGGTGGGAATTAAATATAGCATAATTGAGGAATGTAGCACAATAGCTATAGTGGGAGCAGGAATGACAGGGGTACCTGGTATTATGGCTAGGATAATAAATGTGCTGCAAAATAATAATATTGAAGTATTACAGACAACAGATTCTAATATGACTATATGGTGCCTTATCTATACTAAGGATATTGAAATTGCCATAAATCTTTTACATGAAGAGTTTGGTTTATCAAAAGTCCATTAATTATTAACATCAATGGAAAAATATAAAAGGATATCTTGGTATTAGGGACTTTTTATAAAATATGAAAAGTTCCTAATGCTAAAATATTGTCTATAGTATATAATAAATATATATTATAGACAAAGGAGATGTTTTTTTGAAGATAATTTTTGATAAAAAAGCTAAAAATGCATTAGAGGAAATGATAAAAAATAGTAATGAGAATTATATAAGAGTTAATCCTTTCATTGGGTGTGGAAAGCCAGCATATGAAATATATGTAGATTTCAAAGGTGAAAATGATATTGAAGAATCAGTAGATGGAATAACTTTTGTAGTACATAAGGAATATGAAAAAATATGTAATGGTATTGAGATAAAGTATGATAAGGATATATATAATAAGGGATTTTATATAAGATCTATATAGAAGTTGAAGCCTTCAGAGAATGAAGGCTTCAATCATAAAATAAATAATTTGTAAACATTATCTTTTTTTTAAGTCAATGCTGAAAAATAGAGTTATTTATGTTATGCTTAATAAAGGAAAATATATACGTAAAGGAGAATAATATGAAATTTACCAAAAGATTAGTTGTGGGATTAGTATCAACAGGAATCATTGCTACCCTTTTCACAGGATGTACTACAAAAGATGTGACACCAGTTAGAGCTGAAAGTGCCGAAGAGGTAATAAACTTATTTAATGAATATAATAAAGCAAATGACATAGAAAACATGGTTTCATTATATTCTGATGTATATTTAGATTCGGTAGGCTATAGTAGTGGCACAGTAGTAAAGATGTTAGAAGCCAATAGAAAAAATGCTCAAATTACTAAGTCTGAAACTGAAAGTATTGAAGCTATAGATGAAAACATAGAAAAAGCAGTGGTAAATATGGCAATTATGGAAGAGGGAAAAGAAGTTCCATACACATATACTTATGCCATGATAAAAGAAGACGATGGATGGGCTGTTTCACCAGATGGAGTAATAGAGTGTATTAATGTTGAAGCTCCAGAAATAGTTTCAGGAAAGCTTAATATATATTTATCAAAAATCATAAAGCTAGTAGATGGATATATTTTAAGGGCTGATATATCAAATAATAGTTCAGAAGCATATAGCTTTGGTAAGGAAGGAAATTTATGTGAAGTTGTAGTAGAAACAACGGAGGGACAATACAAAACACCTATGTTAGAAGAAGTTAAACTTGATAAGAAAGTAAAAACTTACTTTATGGCAAGGGCTGATGAGTTAAAGGGAGAAGTTAAGAAGGTTACTATCACTAATGTATATGATATAGAAGATGATGTTATAAAAGAAGATAGTATGAGAGATATTGTTATTTATGAAAAATAAAAAAACATATTAAATTTAAAAGAAACTAGTGTCTAACTTTATGTGACACTAGTTTCTTTTAAATTTAATAATTCTTTAAGCTTAAATATTACAGCATAATACGATTTAGGCATTCCAAGGTCAATAACATTTTCAATAATTGGATAATGTTTTTTAAAAGGAAGAGCCTTAATATATTCGCTACAGTTATTTAAGCAGCTAAAAATGATAAAGTCAATATCTTCAATTACTAAATTTATAATATCTTCAAAAGGAATGCTATTTCCATTATATATGGTATTTAGTGGATTAAATTTATCATTATCTAAATCATCATGCCAATCATCTAAGGCATCCATTAGATAAATCCATTTTCCAATTGAGTAGCCAAGATTATAGAGAGCTTCTCGTATTTTAGCATTGTCATCTGGAAAACTATATGGATATAGACTTAGGATGGAGGCAATTATTACGCTGAAGGGATGACATACCTCATCTAATGATGTAAAATTAAGATTTTTTTCATACTCAGATAAGATGGTCATATTTTCATCAATAATGGAAAAAAGTGATTTTAAATGATTTTTGGCCTTCTTATCAGCTGGAATAAAAAGTGTATAAAATAGTCTACCTTTAATACTTCCATCATCTACTATATCATCTTTAAGCTTTAAGGTGGAAATGATTATATTAACGGCAGAAATATAATTTAATGCATTTGTAGGTTGACAGATTACAGTTTTAGTTGTTAAATGTTTAAGACAATGAATTGATTTAGTATTGATAGGTTCATTGCTTAGCCCATCTAAAAGGAAACCAATGAAGGTTAAATCATAATTTAAGGTTAATCGAGGAAGATTGCCAAAGTTTTCTTTTATGGTATTACAAAGACCACAGTAATAGCTTTTAAAATAATAGTAATCTCCAAGCTTTAACTCATTGTATAGTGGTGTAATATAACCAAACATTTATTTACTAGCCACCTTACTTAACACATTTTTCCACCACTGTTGCCGCACATGTTCATAGCACCATTATTTCCTCCTGAGAATAGGCTTTGAAGTAGCATGTTTTGGAAAGGATTGCCATTCATTGCATTACCACCAGTAGGATTTTGAGCCATTCCTCCATTTGGAACTGCACCACCAGCTGGATTATTACCCATTGGATTAGCATTGCCGCCCATCATATTTGCTAAAGGATTCCCTCCACCCATCATATTTCCTAAATTACCCATATCTCCGCACATGCCGTTACCACCGCCATTATTTCCACCACACATGTTCATATTATTTTGATTAGCTTTAATATTGGCAGCGGCAGCAGCTCTAGCATAATTTTGCTTTATGGTGTTGATCTTTCTTGATAAAATAGCCATGGTTTCTTTATATTCAGGATTTGTTGGGTTTAATTCAGCAGCAGTCTTTAAATGATTTACTCCAGATTGTACCCAACCTTTCTTTAACATGACAAAACCCTTTAAATAATTCCATTCAGCATTATTCTTATCAGAAATTAAATTTAATTCTGTTTCAGCAGAAATAAATTGTTCATTTTCAATGAGACTTCTAATCTCTTTATACTTTAAGTCATTGATAAGTGTGTTATATGCTTCATTAGCTTCAGAAATTTTATCTTCCATCAAATAATAATCATCAGAATCAGCATTATCAATTTGATAAGTATCTACGATTCTTTCATAAGCATTTTCTATTTCATCCTTTGATGCTGTAGGCGGAATGCCTAAAATTTTATATGGATTCATTAAATAAATCTCCTTAAAGATTTGATAATTCAGTATAGTATATTCTAAATATGGTAAATGAGTGCTTAGTTATAATAGCCAATAATAAGTTATAATATTTTGAATAGTAAGTTAAAATACTAATAAGAAAGATACATTTAGGAGGAAAAGATGATATTACCAAAAGAGTTTTATGAAGAAGATGCCATAACTGTAGCTAAAAAATTATTAGGAAAAGTCTTAGTGAGAAAAGTAGATGGTAAAGTTATAAAGTGTAAAATTGTAGAAACAGAAAGTTATATTGGAGATATTGATAAGGCTTCACATGCTTACAATGGTAGAAGGACAGAACGTACAGAGCCACTTTTTCATAGCGGAGGTATATCATACGTCTATTTTATTTATGGATTATATCATTGCTTTAATGTCATAAGTGACAAAGAAGATGTAGCATCAGGAGTACTTATAAGAGCAGTGGAACCTCTGGATAATTTTGAGTATTTAGCAGAAATAAGATTAAAGAAGAAGTATGATAAATTAAGTAAAACACAAAAAAAGAGTCTTACCAATGGACCTGCTAAATTATGCATGGCACTTAATATTACAAAGAAGGAAAATTATCATAGGTTATACGAAGAAAGTACTTTATATATTGAAGAAGGAAATAAGGAAGAAATAGACATAGTTGAAACCACAAGAGTTGGAATAGATTATGCTGAAGAAGCTATCAATTTTCCATGGAGATTTTATATAAAAAATAACGTATATGTATCTAAAAAATAAGAAAAGTACTGCCAGGATTATTTGGCAGTACTTTTTTATATACAGTTAATAAAATCTCCACCCATACATTCACAACATTGGTCTAAGCATATAAGATCACAACAGCTTATTTCATAATTGCAACAACAGTCATCACAGCAACAACAAGAGCAACCACGATTTCGTCTTCTGTAGCCACTACTATAGTAATCATCAGAATAATGTCTATGCCTTGCCATAAGATTAACATAGGATTCCTTAATAAATACATTGGATGGATCTAATGATATAGCGTTATTAAAGTAGGATAGGGCACTATCATACCATGATTTATTAAATAGTATAAGCCCATAAAGGTAATTCCACATAGCATTTTTTTCAGCAATGGAATTAAGTTTTTCTTCTGCTAAAGATGCTTTATTTTTATTTATAAGACTAAGTATTTCATTAAATATATTTTCATCATAACTTTTACTAGTTTCCATGGATAAATCATCTCCTTAAGGTATATTACAATTTTATGTAGTTATATTTAATTATATACAAGAGAAAATAAGTTAACAACTTACTTAATAAATAATAATGTTTAATAAAAGAAAAACATGGTATATAATATAATAGTTAATTTATTAAAAGCGTGAGGTGGAGCAGTGAATATTAGAGAGTTAAATAGTTTAATGACAAGTCATGATATAAAAAATAGGCTCCCAAGGGGACGAAGATCTGTAAATGAAGGGTTAGTACATCAAGTTAAATCTATGGTAGACCCACAGTATGACTCTTTAGATATTTATGGTAAGGTTATGTCTAGTGAAAGCAGAGAAATGTATAGTATTAATATTTCTATAGACATAAAGAATTTAAAGTTAATATATACAGAATGTGAATGCCTTGATTATAGAAATAATGCTGATTTTAATGAAAATTATATATGTAAGCACGTAGCTGCCACATTTTATAGATTTATAGATATCCTAGAAGAAAGGCTTAAAGAAGATAGTAGAGATCAAGGCTTAAATCCTAGGAAAATAGATATGGATTATAGCAAAAAACTGTTAGAACAGTTAGATGAAGATGATAATGAAAAAGAAATGTTAAATATAGAGGTTTCTTTAGAAAAGAAAAGCTATTTTAGAGGCGAACCTTTTTTTGAAGCAGATTTTAAAATAGGTAGTAATCATCTTTATGTAATGAAAAATATTCCTGAGTTTGTGAAAGCAAAAATAAATGAGGAAAAATTAATTTATGGTAAGAATTTCATTTATGATCCAAAAAGACATTACTTTTCAGAGGAAGATGAAAGAATTATTGATTTTATTGAAGAATATGCAGGGTTAAATGAAGCATTAGGCAGTGGTCCTTCTTATGGAAGAACGAGCAGTGGACTAATTTCTAAAAATAAGATGTTATTAATACCATCACAGACATTAAGAAGATTTTTAGAATGCTTATCTCATAAGAAAATAATATTTATGGAGAAAGATGAAGAAAAAAAGATACAGATAAAGAAAGAAGATATGCCACTAATGTTTAATTTGGAAGAAAGCGATAACAGTATTAATTTAACCATAGCAAATAACCTTCCAAAGCCGCTTACATATAAAGGAGATGTGTATATTTACGATGATGTAGTATATCTACCATCAAAAAAGCAGGCTCAAAAATATAAATTATTTTACTCAGCATTAAAGGATAATGAAAAATTATCATTTAAAGGTGAAAAGAAGAAAGATGTATTTACTAAGATAATTCCTGCTTTAGATATAATTACAAAAGAGGTTAATCTTGATGATAACCTAAAGAAAAATATAGTAAAAGAAGATTTAAAGATAGAGATATTTTTTGATAGAGATAAGAAAAGCACTTGGGCTGATGTAAAGATGAATTATGGTGAAGAGTCTTTCAATCTTGCTAATGGGCCAAATAATGAACAATATATAATAAGAAATTTAAATAAAGAACAACATATTGAAAATGTTTTAAATGGACATAAATTTTATAGAGATAAAGGAAAATTTATCTTTAATGGTAATGATGAGAATTTATATGAATTTTTTTTAAGTGATTTAAAAGATGTGAAAGAATGTGCAGAGGTATTTTATTCTGATAGGTTTAAAGATAGGAAGATTTATGGAGCTACATCTATGAAAGGATCTATAAAGAAAGATGGTAATAGCAATTTCCTAGAGTTTACCTTTGAAGTGGAGGAAATTGATAAATCAGAGTTTGCAGATATTTTGAGAGCTTTTAAAGAAAAAAGAAAGTTTTATAAATTGAAGAATGATTCATTTGTCAACTTTACTGATGAAAAGGTGAAAGATTTTTTTACTTTGGCTGAAATATTAGCTTTAGATAATAGAATAGATGATAATAGAATTAGAGTTCATAGAAATAGAGCAGCATTTATAAATGAAGCAATAGAAAGTGGAAATATGTCCTATATAGATGGCAAGGAAATTGTATCACATATTTCTAATAAGCTTAAGACTATTGAGGAAGTTAATTATAATATTCCAACAGAATTGAATGCTAAGCTTAGAGATTATCAAATAACTGGATATAATTGGTTTAAAAATTTAAGTCATTATGAATTTGGTGGGATTTTAGCAGATGAAATGGGACTTGGAAAAACAATTCAAACCATAACATTCTTGCTTTCAGAACAGGATAACCATAAAAAATCACTTATAGTGACACCAACATCATTAATTTATAATTGGAAAAGTGAGTTTGAAAATTTTGCACCATCAATGAATGTTGCTGTATTGCATGGAAATAAAGAAGAGAGAGTTGAAATTATGGAAAATATATCTTCCTATGATGTTATACTCACAACATATGGAACACTTAAGAATGATTATGAATGGTATGATGGCAAGGAGTTTGATTATTGTATAATAGATGAAGCACAACATATAAAAAATTCTCAATCTATAAGCAGTGAAATTGTAAAAGAAATAAAAGCTAAAGTTAAATTTGCCCTTACAGGTACACCAATAGAAAATAATCTCTTAGAATTATGGTCAATTTTTGACTTTGTAATGCCAGGGTACCTTTATAATAAAAATCGGTTCCAGGAAAGATTTGTTGGAACTAGAGAAGGTACTGTAGCGCTTAAGAAAATGATACAACCTTTTGTTTTAAGAAGACTTAAGAAAAAT
This sequence comes from Clostridium sp. 29_15, assembly GCF_001916075.1. Lineage (NCBI taxonomy): Bacteria > Bacillati > Bacillota > Clostridia > Eubacteriales > Clostridiaceae > Clostridium > Clostridium sp. 29_15. The sequence continues at coordinate 96,025 of NZ_MNRT01000035.1, read as the reverse complement.
GTTATGTTGGAATTACCAGATAAGATAGAAAAGAAATATTATGTGGAAATGAATGAAGAGCAGAAGAAGGTTTATTCATCTTATATTGCCGATATAAAGGAAAAGATGAATGATAAGGATATTACTAAGGATAAGATAACTATATTTTCATATTTAACAAAGCTAAGGCAGTTATGTTTAGATCCATCTGTTATAGTTGAAGGGTATAATGGCGGAAGTAGTAAAATAGATACAGCAGTTTCAATTGTTAGTGAAGCCATTAATGCAGAAAGAAAGATACTTTTATTCTCGCAATTTACATCGGTATTGGATAGTATAAAAAAGACATTAAATGAAAATAAGATAAATTATTATTATCTAGATGGATCAACAAAAGCACAAGAAAGAATAAAGCTTGTTAATGATTTTAATAGTAGGAATGATGTAAGTGTTTTTCTAATATCTTTAAAAGCTGGAGGTACAGGACTTAATTTAACATCCGCAGATATGGTAATTCATTTTGATCCATGGTGGAATCCAGCTATAGAAGATCAAGCAACAGATAGAGCTCATAGATTTGGGCAAAAAAGTAATGTTGAAGTAATAAAACTTATTGCAAAAGGGACTATTGAAGAAAAGATACTTAAGTTACAAGAGGATAAAAAAGAAGTAATTGGAGAAATAATGAATGGAGATTATAAGGATGGAAGTCTACTTGGAACATTAAGTGAAGATGAAATAAAGGAATTGTTCTTATAAAGAGGAAGGAAGAAAAATGCTAGTTGAAGAGAGAAAGAAAATAATTTTAGAAAAGTTGAAAATTAATTCTATGGTAACTTTGACAGAACTTATAGATGAAATTGGTGCCTCTGAATCAACTATTAGAAGAGACCTCCAAATGCTTGATAAGGAAGGAAAGTTAAAAAAGGTCCATGGAGGAGCAATAGCCATTGGCGATGATTACTTTAGGAATGATTATAAGGTTATTTTTAGGCAGAAAATAAATAAAAGTGAAAAAAGTGAAATAGCAAAGTTTGCTTCTAAAATGGTTGAAGATGGAGACTATATATATATAGATGCTGGAACAACCACAGAACATATGATTGATTATTTAAAGAATAAAGATATTACCGTAGTTACTAATGGAATTGCCCATGCTAAAAAATTAGTTGATATGAATATAAAAACTTTTATCTTAGGTGGAGAAATAAAAGGTGTTACAGAAGCTATTGTAGGTGTAAAGGCTGTAGATGACCTTGAAAGCTATAATTTTACTAAAGGCTTTTTTGGAGCTAATGGAGTAAGTGTAGAAAATGGTTGTACTACTCCAGATGCTAATGAAGCCATGGTAAAGAAAGAAGCAATAAAGAAATGTAACAAGGCATATTTACTTGCAGATAAAAGTAAATTTGATGAAAGTAGCTTTATAACTTTTTGTAAAATGGAAGATGTAATAATAATTACTAATAAAGAAAACTGTGAAAAGTATACAAGTGAAATATTAAAAGTATAGTAGTAGCAATAGTTTGTCGCTGCTATTTATGAAGATATTTAAAGAAAGCGTATGGAGAAAAGGGAGGAAGAAATGAATAAAACAAAAAAGGCAATATTTAATGCAGCAATAAAGGTGTTTTCTATAGAGGGATATGATAGTGCCACAGTGGATGAAATAGCTTCAGAAGCAGGAGTAGCAAAAGGAACATTATATTATAATTTTAAGGGTAAAGAGGAAATTTTTAAATTTGTCATAGATGAAGGAATGAAAGTAATTAAGAGTGAAGTGCTTGACGCCATAAAGGAAATTGGTGATCCTCTTGAAAAGTTAAAAATATCAGCTAAAGTACAGTTAAGATATGTTTATAAGAATAAAGAATTCTTTAGAGTAATAATGAGTCAAATATGGGGAGATAAGAATAGGCATCAAGAAATGAGACAAGAACTTAGAAGACTTGTAAATATAAATTCCAATAGAATAAATGATATAACTAAGGGAAAAGCAGATAAAGAAGCATTGGAGGTTATGGGATGTTGCTTTGTAGGAATATTATTTTCTTCAGCTCTATATGAAATTTTATATGATGATCAATATTCAGAAAACCATATAGTAGATAGATTTATGGAATATGTTAATTTTGCAATAGATAATATTGATAAAAGAGTATAATTAAGAAAGAGATAATATTTATGAATACAAAAAATATTACTTATTCAGCTGTTTTCTCAGCTATATTTATTTTGTTAAGTGTAATAGCCATTAGTACGGGTATTGCATGTACCTTATTTCTAGACGTAATAGTACCTATATATATTTGTATTGTATTTTTTAAGCTTGACAGAAAGCAAGCATTATTTATGAGCATTACTTCATTGACAATTGTTTTTTTTGTATTAGGTAATGTTATAGCAGCAGTTTGGATGGCACAAGGTATGATAATTGGATTTATATGTACATTATTTATTAGTAAGGATAGCAGTATTTTTGATGATTTATTATTGTCATCAGTACTTGCCACTTTTATAATAATATTTGTGGATATATATTTTTCAACACTTACAGGGTACAGTCTCATTAAAGATTCAGAAGAAATTCTACAAACTGTAATAATGGCAGTAAGTACATATAATCCTAATATAATATTACCAGAGTATTATTCATCATTGGTTATTTATTTAAGTATTGCAACCATACCAGTAGGAACAGTGATTGCGGTCTATTTAGGAGCTATGTTTTTAGGAAATAAACTAAGGATATTAGATAAAAATACTAAAAGAAAATTTAACATAATAAAGCAATTTAATAAATATGGTGCATTTTTATGTTGTAGTAAAGAAGCGTATAGATTTTCTATAGTATATGTAGCCATAGTAGAATTTATTAAAGCTTATAATATAGAAATAACAATGGATTATTTAAGAGTAGTTATTATGTCAGTAGAAGTAATATTCTTTTACTTCATTATAAAAGATTCACTTTCATTTGTTATGAAGTATATAATAATAAGAAATAAGTCAAAGGCATTATATAAATTATCATTAATATTCTCAGTATTCTCCTTATTAACAAACTTTAGAATTACGTTTTTATTACTTGTTGCTTTCTCATGGATAATTAATAAGAAAATAGGTTTGAGACAGAGGCAGATTAAAATTTTAGAATCGGTTTAATATCTTAAATAAAGAAATCAGTAAAAATTAATTTTTGCTGATTTCTTTTTTTGTCATTTACATAATTATAGATACATATATATGAATATAAATAAATTCAGAGGTGATTTAAATGAGTATTTATGTATTGAAAGAGTATGTTGAAAAGTGTATAACTTCAGGAAAAAAAGCAACTTTTGAAGGATTAAGGAAATATTATAGTGATAAGAAATGTGATAAGGGCATATAGATAGCTTTTAAGTAGAATTTATAAATTAATTATGTTATTCTAAATTATATTAAAAAATTTATAAGGAGAATATACAATATGGATAAGATAGGAAATAGAAGCAAAGGAATAATTTTAATTATAATTTCTGCCTTTGGATTTGCTATGATGTCTGCCTTTGTAAAATTAGCAGGTGATTTACCATCATTTCAGAAAACATTTTTTAGAAATCTGGTTTCTTGTTTTGTAGCAATGTTTTTTATTATCAAACATAAGCAGAGTTTCTTTGGTAAAAGAGAGAACCAGAATATATTAATAACAAGATCAGCTTTTGGAACTTTAGGTATAATATTTAATTTTTATGCTATTGATAATCTTGTCTTATCAGATGCAAATATGCTTAATAAGTTAAGCCCATTTCTTGTTATTATTTTTTCAGCATTATTCTTAAAGGAAAAAATAAATTCAAGACAGTTGATTTCCATAATAATTGCCTTTATAGGAGCTTTATTTATCATTAGGCCAGAATTTAATATGGCAGTAGTTCCAGCGATGGTGGGAGTATTAGGAGCAATATGTGCAGCGGCAGCCTACACATGTTTAAGATTTTTGGGAGGAAAGGAAAAGCATTATACTATTGTATTCTATTTTTCAACCTTTTCTTTAATAGTAATAGCACCATTTATGATAGCTGTATATAAACCTATGGGAATTATGCAGTTTATGTACTTGATATTTGCTGGAATATTTGCTACTGTAGGGCAATTTGGAATTACTTTAGCATATAAATATGCACCATCAAAAGAAATTTCAATTTTTGATTATTCCAATATAATTTTCTCAGCTATAATTAGCTTTGTAATCTTTGGAGTATTACCAGATTATATGAGTATAATAGGATACGTAGTAATTTTTGGAGCGTCATTATATATGTATTTATATAATAGAAAATTAGATAAAGAAAGAGCATAGGAGAAATAGTTATGAAGTTTAATCACTTCGATTAATTAGGAGGAATTTATAAATGAAAATAAGAGAAGAATTTTTATGGGGATACGCAGAAAGATTAGAGGAAGATGCAGCAACAGCTCTTGCTTATGCCATGGAAGAATTAGAAAATAGTAAAAATCCAGAAATACATGTTTATGTAGCTGATGCTTTAATGGCATTAGAGGATTATGAGGGAGCAATAGAAGAAATAAATGAGGCTCTAGAAAAGAATATTATTAATGTTAATTATGCTAAAAGCTTAAAAGGTGAAGCTTTATTTTATTTAGAAAGATATGAAGAAAGTAAGAAAGTCTTTATAGAAATATTAGATAGTAATCCTAATAGTTTTTTTGTAGTAGCATATCTTACAGATATAGATATTAAACTTGGAAGATATGAAGAAGGGATAGCAAGAGCAGAAAAAGTGCTTAGTTCAAATACATTAAGTAGTTCAGATGCAGCACATATAAAGGCAAATGTAGGTTGGATTAAGCTTAAATATTTACATAAATCTAGTGAGGCAATGACAGATTTTGAAGATGCTCTAAATTTAGATGCAAATATAGGTAGTGTATATATTGGTATAGCAGAATATCATATGGCTAATAAGAATTATGAAAAAGCTTTAGAAAATTATGAAAGAGCGATAGATTTAGATGAAGGCAGTGTTGATGTTTATTATAATTTAGCAAGATGTTTTAAGATTATGGGACATAAGGAAGATGCTTATGAATATTTCAATATAGTTTATCAATATGATCCTAGATATAAAGATGTAAAAAAAATAATAGATGAATTAAATAGCAAATAATGATAGTATATAGGTAAATAGGGAATATGGAGGATGAGAAAATGAGAATAGCTTTAATAGCACATGATAAGAAAAAAGAAGAAATGATTCAATTTGCAAAAAAGAATGAAAGTATTTTAAAGAAAGTTGAATTGGTTTCTACAGGAACAACTGGTCTTAGAGTAATGGAAAATACGAATTTACAAATTTATAGATATAAGAGTGGACCTTTAGGAGGAGATCAACAAATAGGTGCTTTAGTGGCAGATCACAATGTAGACATGATAATCTTTTTAAGAGATCCTCTAACATCACAGCCACATGAACCTGACATTATGGCACTTTTAAGGTTATGTGATGTATATAAGGTACCACTAGCAACTAATGTGGAATCAGCTCAGCTTTTATTAGATGCAATTAACATAAAATTATAAAAAATATTAATACCCTCTTCTATTATGAAGAGGGTATTAATATTTTTTATATAAACTTAAATAAAATACTCGTAAATAAGTATAAGTAATAATAAAAAGTAACTGTTAGATTTTTATGAAGAGGTAAATATATACTAGTTGTTACTCATTCTTATAATCATATATTGCATTAGACTTAATATGAAAAAGCAGATATGATTTAAAAATTTATACCATATAAAGTCTTAAATAAAATACTCGTAAATGAGAATAAGCAATAAAAAAATTAGTGTAACAATTAGATTTAAGAAAAATAAAAAAAATATATTAAATAGAATAAGATATGGAGAGTAATACTTAAATAAAATGTTTATAATAACTTTGAGGTGATAATTAATGAATTTAAGTACAGGAATAAATCTTGAAAAAGAATTAAATGCAATTATGAGAAGAGTGAAAAGACCGAAAATTCATGATAAGGAAGAGTGTATATTTTGCTGTGATGATAATTATGATTATGAAAATGATGAGCAGGAAGATGAAGGATTTAATATTAGAAATATGATGCAATTTGATTCCAAACCCTTAATGTATTTAGGAGTTGGAATGGCATTAGGTGCTCTAGGAGTATATTTATTAAGAAGGTAGTTGAATGTTAAATGACATAGAATTAAAAGTTTTATGTCATTTAAAATTTTATATTTATTGTAAAGGGAAAGTTGATAAATGAAAAAAATAGTAATTAAAGTTTTACTATCAGTGCTAATATTTATATTAAGTAATATTGGTGCTGAGGCATTAATTAATAAAGAACAGTATGAAGTTGAAAGTACAGAAAATGTTCAAAAGATAATGGAAACATTATGCTCAGATGAATATAGAGGTAGAGTAGTAGCAACAGATGAAAATATAAAGGCTGCTGAGTATATAAAAGATTATTTTACAGAAATAGAATTGGATATATTTGATGGAAAAAGCTTTTATAATGAAACAGGATTGAGATATCGAGGTAAGGAGAATTTCGCTATTAATAATGTGGTAGGTGTTATAAAAGGAACTGAAGGAGAAAATGCTGTATTTTTAACAGCACATTTTGATCATATTGTAGGTGATAATGGACAGAAATTAATGGGAGCTATTGATAATGCGTCAGGTATAAGCGTAATTTTAGAAACTGCTAGAAAACTAAATGTAGAAGCCAAGAAAAAAGTTTTTAAAGATGATATTGTAATTGTTGCCTATAATGCTGAAGAAACAGGTTTAAATGGAAGTAATGAATTTATGAAAAAATATAATAAGAAATATAACAAATGCTATAATATAAATATTGATTGTGTTGGTGCAAAAAATTGTATGGAATTAGCAATGGGAAATAATGATGTAAAATCTGAGAAATTATATAGTGCTATGAGAGAACTGTTTAATGAAGAAGGAGTTGCATATAATGATAATATTTATGCAACTAAAAATGGTGTTCTCAGAGGAACCAGTGATCATCAAATATTTAGAATGTATGGATACCCATCACTTGTCCTTGGTGATGATAATATAATAGATATTGTTCATACTAATAATGATAATCTTGATAACATAGATTATAGTGATTTGGAAAAATTAAGTGAAGTACTATTTAAGTTTATATCTGAAAATTTTTATGATATGAATGAAATAAAAACTGGAAATTAAACTTCCAGTTTTTGTTTTTTTAATGAATAATGATTGCCAATTATAATACATTTACAATCTTCACCATGGCCTAGTTCCAAAGATTTAGCTATAGGAATAGAGGAATCTACTAAAGAAATAATCATTTCTTCAATGGTAGGTTTATATTTTTCTTTTTCCATTTCAGTGAAGGTTCCAAGTATGATTCCATTAAGATTATCAAAGGCACCTATTTGCTTATATTGTCTAAGAAATGTTGCCATCTTTGCACAATCTCCACTTAAACTTTCAAGGAATAAGATTTTATTATTAAAGTCAGGTTGATATTTGGTGCCCATAAGCTTAAGGAAACAACGTATATTACCTCCAATAACAATACCTTCCATTTGTGAACCACGAATAAATTCATATTTAAATTTAGGCATATTAGACTTCATAAAGCTATTTAAAAAGTATTCTTTTTGTTCAAGAGAGTTTCTACCTATAAGGTGTCTTAATTGATAATGATAAGTAGCTATATGAGATTTAGTATTTATGGCATTTAATAGTGTTGATAAATCACTATAGCCAAAAAAAGGCTTAGGATTATCTGATATAGTTTGAAAATCGATGTAATCTAGTGTTTCATTAGAAAGATCTCCACCAGAAAGGTCAAAGATAGCCTTGATGTTAGGGTCATTAAAATATGTATTGAGTACATCAGCTCTTTCCTGCCCAGTACCATTAAATGCTCCTTGCTTTTTATAAAATATAGATGAAAGAAGGGGATTTAATCCAAGCTCTTTAAGACATGCTATTAAAGTATCGATTTTATCTTTATTTGCTATATCAATACCATTAGAATTAGCTACAAGTCCAATATAGTCATTAGTTTTTAATAATGAATTCAAATAAACATCTCCTTTATTTATACTTATTTATTATATTATAAGCATAGATTTGCTAAATTTATAGATAATATTATTAAAAATCACCATATTTTGATATTAGTTATGTAAATATGATATACTGTATGAGTGAAAAATTAAGTGTATGAGGTGTTGTAATAATGGAAGGAAAAATTTTACAAGAATATATAAAAAATATTACTAAAGCAAGTACATATTTTATATTTAAAAATGGACCAGTAAAGAAATTACAAGAAGAAGGAAAGCTTACTGATGAAGAAGTAAAAGAAATGCAAGTTTATATGCAAAATCATTTAGCATATTTATATAATGTATTATTAGAAGAAAGCAATTTAAAGAAATTTGATTTAATAGTAGGAACTATGAATAATTTCTATGTAAATGATAATGAGAATATTGAATTATGTGATGATGGATTTGATAAATTCTTTGAAGGATTATTCCCAAAGACAAACAATATAACAATGAAATAATAAAAAATATAGGAGATAGTTTAATGTATATAGCATTTGGAAATAGAGTTGTAGACAGCATGGATATGAAAAAATTAATTGAGGATAATACTGAATTTAAAGTAATAAAAGATATGAGTAAAGGCTCTAAGAGAGAAGATATAGTTGCTTTCAATTTAAGTATGAACATTGATTTGTTAAATGAAGAGTTAAGTGAAGAATTTAATTTAAGTGAATTAGATGAAGACATTTTATTTGAAGAGTATATGGCTCTTACAGAAGAAATTGCAGTAGAAATAGAAGAATTCCTTGATGATGATGTAATAATGAAGTTTGCAGCATATAAAATGGATTCATCAGATAATGATATAAAGGCAGTTATTGTCATAGCGCAAGAAGAGTTAGGAATGCCTAAAGTTAAGGATGTAATGAAAAGATTATTAACTCAAGTTGAGTAGCATTATTATTTCAATATTGCCTTTGCAAGTAATTTCATAGATAAATGTAATGATTATAAAAAGGTGAGGTAGGATGTCAGTTTATTTAAAAGATATGTTATCAGTAATTAAGGAACTAGATATAGATGCTATGAAAGTGTCAGAAAAACGTTGGAATAATATAGCAAAGCCGCTTAATGGTTTAGGTCTATTAGAAGAAGTAGTTATTAAGATAGCTGGAATAACAAGGAACCCCAATGTAAATCTTAAAAAGCGAGCTGTTGTAGTGATGTGTGCTGATAATGGGGTAGTTGAAGAAGGAGTAACACAGACAGGACAGGAAGTTACAGCAATTGTAGCTGCAAATATGGTTAATGGCGAGACATCTGTTAATAATATGGCAAAGTGTGTAAATGTAGATGTAATACCTGTTGATATAGGCATAGCAAAAGATATGTATATTGATGGTCTAATAGAAAAAAAGTTGATGTATGGTACTAAGAATATGACTAAAGAGCCTGCAATGACAAAATATACGGCTATAGAAGCTGTTGAATGTGGTATTAAAATAGTTAAAGATTTAAAGGATAAAGGATATGGAATAATTGCTACCGGTGAAATGGGTATTGGTAATACAACTACTAGCAGCGCAATTGCAGCTGTTCTTTTAGATAGAAATGTGGAAGAGGTAACAGGAAGAGGAGCAGGGTTATCATCAAGTGGTTTAGATAAGAAGATAAATTCAATAAAGAAAGCCATCGAAATTAATAATCCAGAAAAGGAAGATCCGATTGATGTTTTAAGTAAAGTTGGAGGCCTTGATATTGCAGGACTTGTGGGTGTATTTATTGGTGGAGCAGCATTAAATATTCCTATAGTCATTGATGGATTTATTTCTGCAGTGGCAGCTTTAGTGGCTGTGAAGATTTGTCCAAAAGTTAAAGGATATATCATACCATCTCATTTATCAAAAGAACCTGCCGCAATTGCAATTATGGAAGAATTGAATTTAAAGCCATTTATAGATTGCAATATGTGTTTAGGAGAAGGTACAGGTGCTGTAGCGGTAATGCCATTATTAGATATGGCCATGACAGTGTATAAAAATATGAGCACCTTTGAAGAAATAAATATTGATAAATACAAACCATTAAGTTAATTTATAATTATATAGTTTTTAGCAAAGAATCAGAAACTTCTTTATTAGGGGTTTCTGATTTAATTAGCTTGTAAATAAAAATACTGTATAGTTAAATTCTTTTAAAGGAGGTAGTTTTATGCTTACATTAGTTACTGGTGGGGCAGCCAGTGGAAAATCAGAATATGCTGAAAATATAAGTATGTCTCGAAAAAAAGGTTCATTAATATATATTGCTACAATGATGCCCTATGATGATGAATGTCATAAAAAGATAGCAAGACATAGAGAAATGAGAATAGAAAAGGGATTTCATACAATAGAATGCCCTTATGGTTTAGACTCCATAAAAAGTAAGGATATTACTAAGGATAGTACAATTCTGTTAGAATGTATTTCTAATTTATTAGCTAATGAAATGTATAATAAAAATAGATGTAGAGAAAATGCTGTAGCAGAAATTATAAGAGGAATTAGAATATTAAAAGGTAAATGTGAAAATTTGGTTATTGTAAGTAATGAAATTTTTTCTGATGGGAATAAATATGATTTAGATACAGAAGATTATATTAAAAATTTAGCTATAATAAATAAAGAGTTATCAATTATGGCCGATGAAGTTATAGAGATAGTTTATGGAATAGAAGTAAGAATAAAATAATTCTTCTTATAGAAGTTTAGAAATTGTAGGTGATTAAAGATGAAAAATATTTTAGAATCAATGATAATTACATTTTCTATGTACTCTAAAATTCCTATGCCTAATATTGATTGGAAAAAGGAAAATATGAAATATGCCATGTGCTTTTTCCCATTGGTGGGACTTGTAATAGGAATAATAATGGCTGCATGGATGTACTTAGCTAAATTTTTAGCAATAGGTAGTATTTTATTTGCTGGTATTGCTACTATTATACCAGTAATTATTACTGGTGGAATACATATTGATGGATTTTGTGATACAGTAGATGCTAGAAGTTCACATCAAAGTAGAGAAAAAAAGTTGGAAATTTTAAAGGATCCTCATATTGGAGCCTTTGCTTTAATATATTGTGTTGTATATTTCATTGCAGTATTTTCTTTTTGGACAGAAGTTAATATAACAATAGATAATATAATTTTTATTGCTCTAGTATTTATGCTATCAAGAGCTTTTAGTGCATTTGCAATTGTTACATTTAAATGTTCGAAAAATAGTGGTCTTGCATATATGTTTTCCAATGCAGCTGAAAGACAAGTGGTAAAGAAATGTATGTTTGTTTACATTGGGATTATTTTTGTTATAATGCTATTTATAAATAGATTATTGGCCATTGGTACAATAATTTTGACAATTTTATGTTTTGTTAAGTATAAGAAAATGTCGTATAATGAATTTGAAGGAATAACTGGTGACTTAGCTGGATATTTCTTGCAAATATTAGAATTTATACTATTAATAGCTGTAGTTATTTTTGGAGGAACACCATGATAGAGTTTGTAATAGGCGGAACAGCACAAGGAAAGCTTAAATATGTATTGGATAAGAATAATCTGACTAAAGAGGATGTTTGTAATGGTGAAGAATGTGATTACAATAATATAAATAAAAGGGTATTATACAATTTCCATTTATTATGTAGAAGGCTTTTAAATGATAATATTAATATACTTTCTTTTGTTGAAGCACTATTGGAAAAAAATAATGATATTATCATAATTAGTGATGAAATTGGTTGTGGAATTGTCCCTTTAGATAAAGAAGAAAGAATTTGGAGAGAAGAAACAGGAAGGGCATGTACAAATATTGCTAAGAAAGCAGCCATTGTTATCAGAGTAATGGCTGGTGTACCTGTAATTATAAAAAAAGAAAATACACATGATGAGAGAAATGAAAAGACAAATTTCAGTTCAACTTTAAGTGTTGCATTAATTCGTCATGGTATAACTGAAGGTAATAAAAATAAAAAATATATAGGTGTTACAGATGAAAGTCTTTCTCTAAATGGTATATATTCATTATTTGATGCTATATCAAAAGAAATTTATCCAAGAGCTTATAAAGTATACTCAAGTCCAATGAAGAGATGTGTGGAATCGGCTAAGATGATATATCCTAAAGCAGAAATCATAATAAAAGATGATTTAAAGGAAACAAACTTTGGTGATTTTGAAAATAAGAATTATGATCAGTTAAAAGATGACCTTAATTATCAAAGATGGTTGGCTAGTGGTGGAACTTTCAATATACCAAATGGTGAAAGGCGTGAAGAGTTTATCACAAGATGTCAGAAGTGCTTTGAAGAAATAATAAATCAATCGTTAGGTGAAGAATGTGTTGCCTTGATTGTTCATGGCGGTACAATAATGGCTATTTTAGACAAGTATTCTAGTCCACATGAGGACTTTTATAATTGGCAAGTTAAAAATGGACAAGGCTATTTTATTGAAATTGATAAAAATAGCTGGATTAATAATAAGAAAACACATGTTATAAGAGAAATAAAATAATAAAAAAAGATTCATATAGATTTTAGAAATGGTTTCATATTGATATTAGGTAGTAAAGAAAGTGGTTATTGGAATGCTTATTTTATTTTTTATAAAAATGAATATCTCTATGTCTAATTTAAGATTCTTTAAATAGTATCTTTAATTAAATATAGTAATAAAAGCATAAAAAAATAATAAAATTACAATGAATAGATTGATTAAAATAGGAGAAATTTTATGACAGAGTTTTTTAGTAATTTTGGTAAAAAGATATCTAATGTAGGGCAAGAAACTGTTAAAAGAACTAAGGAAATAGCTGAGATAAGCAAGCTAAGTAATAAGATAAAAGATGAAGAAAAGAAGATTGATGGATTATATACTGAATTAGGAAAGAAATATTTTACACTATATGCTAGAAATCAAGTGGCGGAGATACAGGATATTTGTTCATGTATAACAGAGTCACTTCAAGTATTGGAAGCAATGAAGAAAGAGCTTCAACTTATAAAGGGAATAAAAATTTGTAGTAACTGTGGAACAGAACAAGATAATACTGTAGCATATTGTTCAAAATGTGGAGCAAAACTTGTGGAAGAAGTGAAAGCTGAAGTAGTTGAAGAGGTAGAGAGTATTCAAGAAAAAGCAGAAGATACAGAAAATAGCATGGAGGAAGATAAATAAAATAGTATTAATCTTTGACTATTTATAATCAATATAGTATAATTTTATATAATAACGCTTAGTAACTGGAATATTACTGAGCGTTATTTTTATATGAAAAAATAGTTTAGGAAGATGGATTTAGGAATATTTTATGGTTGGTAGTTACCATTAGAAAGTCCAATGGAATTAAGTGAAGTAGGAGTATTGGCTCCAAGCTTCGTAAAGCCAGTATTATTACACCAATCAGAATTAAAGCCACTACATCCATATATTTGGTTATAAGGGCTCCAAAAGCTACCTGGACCTCGTCCACCACCAAAAAATAAGAATAATATTACTAGTGAGTTAAAGCAGGAGTTACTAAAGGCTGTAAAATCATTGCCATAATTATAAAAAGGGTTACAGCAAGAAATTTCATTATTATAGTCATTAAATGACATGTATTTCATCTCCTATAATTAGATTTATATTATATACTATTGAAAAAAGAAGGGTTTGTTTAAAATTTTATTTATGAAATAAATAAAAGAACTTTAGTTTAGTGAAAGTGTAAAGAATATAAAAGTGATTTGATATGAAATGAAAAAGTATATGAAATCACAGATGCTAATTAATAAACATAAAGGAGAAAGTAAAATGGAAATTAATAAAAGCATATGTCCACTTTGTGGCAAACATAATAATTGTGGATATGAAAATGGTTTAACACATAATGGTTGCTGGTGTGAGAAAATAGAAGTTCCCAAAGAATTAAGAGAAATGATACCTGAAAACTTAAGAGGTAAGGCTTGTATTTGTAAAGAATGTGTAATTAAATATAAAGAGAAAAATAAGAAGTAGATAATAAAGTTTTTTGAGATTAATATATTTTAGTAGTTATATAAAAAATCAACTATATGAAAAATAGTTGATTTTTTATTTTACAAAGTTAAATATGTTGATTTTAAAATATACATATTTAGTTTTACTTGAAAAAATGGGATATTTTCATATACTATATTTATATTAGGTAGAATTTAGGAGGAGTTATCATTGTCTACATTAATAGTAGGTGCAAAAAATATTGGACATGCTTTTAAAAGCTACATATTATAGTTCTCTTAATCAAATATCCCAGAAACTAGAAGTATCTAAAAGAAGTATTTATTATGATATTTGTAAATTAAATGAATGGTTAGAATACTATAATGTATCTGGGCTAAAAGTTGTTAGAGGAAAAGGAATATTTATTGATGAAAATAATAAGAAAAAAAAATAACCAGAAAAGTTTCAAAGTATATCGTGAATTAATTTTGAAATATAGACACTCAAAACCTAAACAAGAGAAGAATATTAGTAAGTTAATTGAAAATCCTAATTTAAAATTTGCTAAAGATGCAAGAACTTCAATTAATTATAGATGACTATATTGATTATTATAACAATGATCGTTGCAAATGGAATTTAAAAAAGCTAACTCTGTACAATACAGAAATCAGCTTTTAAATTCCTAACTCTCTTTTTTAAAATGTCCTTGACATAGGTACCACTTTACCAATTATCTAAGCCATACTTTTTGATTTTATGATTCTTTCTTTAATACTAAGCCTTTGCTTCTGATACAAGTACATTCTTTTTCTTCAGTTGTGTGAAGACATTGATATTTAATTTTTTTAGGTGCTTGAACCTCAATAGTTTTCTTTGTTAAATTTTCATTATTAGCCATATTAAATCTCCTTTATATGTATTTACAAAATTGTATGATATATTTCATTTAGCAATATTATATAGTTTTTAATAATAATTATCAAATATCTAATATGTAAATTAAAAAGAAGATTTGAGGATTATAGAGTATTTTAATAATAATTTTAAAAAAGAAAGGTAGAATAAACTTTATTAGAAAAAGAAGTAAAAATTGTTCTGGGAATAATTTCTATAAAGTATTATAATAAAATTATTAAGTGAATTTATGAAAATTTATACAAAATAAGTTTAATAGCTAAATAAATGGCAATAATTACAAGTAAATAAGTTTTTATAATCACTATAATAAAAATGTAGTCAATAATTGAAAGAAGGGGTTATTGTGGAAAGTGTAGTATTTAATGTAAGTGAAAGAAATGAAAAAGGTAAAAAAGTAAGAATGCATGGAGAAGTACCAGCAGTACTTTATGGATCACATTTAGACAATACAGTGTCAATTAAGATTACTAGAAAAGACATGTACAAACTTTTAACATTGGCTAAAAGTTCAATTCTTTCTCTAAATTTAAATGGACATATTGAAAATTGTGTAGTTAAGGAATTACAAACAGATCCTTTTGGAAAGGTGATACACATTGATTTTCAAGATATTAAGAAAAATGAAAAGATCAAGATGAAGATACCAGTGGTATTTGATGGACAATCTGCTCTAGAAGGGCGTCAATTATTATTAGAAGTTCTAATTTCAGAAGTTGAATTATATGGTGAAGCTAGTAAGCTTCCAGAAAATATTAAATGTCATGTAGGAAAATTAAATTTTGGTGATAAAATACTTGTTAAAGATTTAGTTATTCCAGAAGGAATGAGATTAGATGCCGTTGAGGATGCAATAGTAGCAACAATTGGTGATAATAGCGCTGTAGATACTGATGATACTGAAAATGAAGAGATAAAAGAACCTGAATTAATAGGAAAAAAAGAAGATTTATAAAGGTAGAAAACCATTATATAAAGATATATATGATGAAAAGCATGGAGATTTTTAAATTCCATGCTTTTTTACTTAAAAATAAAAATTATCATTTAGTATTAATTTCTACTTATTCATATGCATTAAAAAATTATACTTTTAATTAAGGAAAAAACTATTTATAATATTAGTAGATAATTATTATTAAGTAAAAACTTAATAAAAGGAAGGAGCAATTAAAATGGACGAAGCAAAGATATTAGGAATGCTGAAATTAAATCCAATTGCTATAAAAAATATAGATAATCCTACTGAGGAAATGAAAATTATAGCTCTTAAAAGAGATGGGCTTTTATTAAGATACATAGAAAATACTACAAAGGAAATGGAAGAGATAGCAATAAAATCAAATCCAAGAGCCATAGAGTTTGTAGAGAATCCATCAGAAGAAATGATGAAATATGCTGTTCTTGCTGGATGGAGCAATTTAAATTATATAAAAAAACCAAGTTATGATGTTATAAAGCTAGCTATAGAGCAGAGAGGATGGGCAATACAGTATGTAAAGGAAGTAGCTGAAGAGTTGCAAATAATGGCTGTACGAAAAGATTATGATTCTATAAAATATATAAAGGAACCATCTGAAGCGGTTCAAATTGAAGCAGTAAAGGCAAAGTATGATGCTTTAAGATATATTAAAACTCCTTGTTTTAAGGCAGAAATAGAGGCTGTTAAAAATAATGAAGCTGCCATAAACTTTATTTATGGATTAGATGCTAATAAGATGAAGGCTTTTTTAAGGGCTAATATATTAGTAATAAAATATATCGTAAGAAGAGTTGAAAAAGATGATGTTATTGAAGTATTGAAAGAGGTATTATCAAAAGATGATGTTGATGAAAAATATGTAAGAGACTTTTTAAAATGCAGTTGCATTGATAGAGATAGTGATAAGATAGATTTGGATAAGATATTATTTATTCATGAATATGGCAGTAAGAAGGCAAAAAGAATAGCTGTTGATGAAAAGCTAAGGATTATTTAGGAGGACATAAAATGAATTTTATTGATACATTAAAAAGTGTGGAATTAGTATTAGCCAGTGGTGATGTGCCTTTAGTAGTAGGTGAAAGTGGTATAGGAAAGACAGCGTTAGCTAAGAAATTATCAAGAAAAAACGGATGGAGCTTTATTGTAATAGATGGAAACTTATTAAAGGAAGGAGAAATAGGTGGACTTCCTACTGTTGAATCTTACACTAAAGTTGACAGTAATGGGATATTACATGAAATTAAAACTACAGTATATGCTGTTCATAGTAAGTTAAGAGAAGTTGATGAAGAAATATCAAAAGGGAATTCAGTACTTTTATTCATTGATGAAATCAATAGATGTGAACATACAGTGCAACAGGAATTAATGAATTTAATATTAAATAGAGAAATAAATGGCTATAAACTACATGATAATGTAAACATACTAGCAGCTATGAATCCATCTAGCAAATATAGTTCAGATTTTGACTATCAAGTAGTTGATATGGATGCAGCACAGGAAAATAGATTTGTATGGCTTAATATGGAAAGTGATAAAAATACATGGATAAAATGGGCTATAGAATCAAATATAGATAGTAAAGTAATAGAATTTATTTCTACATTCCCTGAATACTTAAATAAGTCAAATGAAGAGGATGTAAGAGCAACTCCAAGAAGTTATGAAAGAGTATCTAAGTCCTATAAGCTTTATAAAGAAAGTAATGGAGAAATACCAAGAACAGTATTTTTAAATGTAATAAGAGGTAATGTGGGAAAGGTTATTGCAGAAGAATTTATTAGCTTTGTGGAAGCAGAACATAGTCCTCTTATAGCTTATGAAGATGTTTTTACAGGTGAGGTTCTAAGTGAAGAGGTAAAGGAAAAAGTTAAAGAAGAAAGCCATACTAGATTGTATTTATGCGCTAATAATATCTTAAAGGCATTAGAAACTCAATTAACTGCTGAAAGCTTGTCTAATGACTTTTATTTAGAGAGATTAATTGAATTTTTAAAAGTTTATCCAACTGATTTAATGGTAGGCATAATGAAGGATATTAAAAGTAATTATCCAGTTATATATGAAGAAGCACTTAATAATGAAAAGTTTATTGAAAGTTATTTTGAGTCTTATAGTATGATAAGGGGATAAAATATGGAAAGTTATTTTGAAAAGCGAGTAAATAAACTTTATCAACAAGTAAATAAACTTATAGATAGTGCTGAGATGTATAAAGCCAAGAGAAATGGTGAAAAATTTCAACCTGAAATAACAAAAGAGTTTAAGGAAGATTTTTTTAAATTAGTTGATAAAGTTATCTTAAGTCTTATGGAAGACAAGGATAATTTTTATGGATATTTTTTATTTCAAATGGGAAGAGAAATAAGATTTGATATAACCAGTGCCAGTGGAGTAAATTTTAAAGGTGCTAAATATGTTATTTATTTTAATCCTATATTGTTTCTTCAATTGAATATGAAACAAATGGAAACAACTATAAAGCATGAAATACATCATGTTCTATCACTTCATTTATCTAGAGCAAAAGAGCTTAAAAATAAATATAGTACATTAACTGTGAATTTAGCAATGGATATAGTAGTAAATCAATATCTAGACAATCTACCTCCTTATTCAACTACTTTAAAGGGTGTAAATCTTAAATATAATCTTAATATGGAAGCATATAATACCTTAGAGTATTATGCTGAAAAAATACAAAGTGAATTGGATCTTATGGAAGAAAATGATGAAGGAGAAGAAGATGATAGTCAAATGACAAATTCTATGGTAGAGTCTTATAATCCTGAAAAGATGCATGATATGTGGCAGGAAAGTGATGAGTTTGATGAAAAGACTTTAAGAGAATTTGCGGAAAAAGTTATTAATGCATCACAAAAGGGAACAATTCCTTCGCAAGTGGAGTCATTAATAGCTAACTTAAAAAATAGTCAAGGAGAAATACCTTGGAATATTATGCTTAAGAAACTTATGGGTACTGTAGAAAGTAATAAAAAGAAGACTATAACTAGAAGAAATAGAAGACAACCTAATAGACTTGATTTAAGAGGGGAAATACGAAACCATAAGTCTGAAATTGCTGTGGCCATTGACATAAGTGGAAGTATAAGTAATGAAGAGTTTAAACAAGCTATAAAAGAAGTGTTGTCTATTGTAAAGAACTATAATCATGAAATTACTATCATTGAATGTGACAAGGAAGTTAAAAGGGTTTATAAGGCAAAATCAGTGAGAGACATAAAGAAAAGGCTGACATCAGGAGGAGCTACTAAGTTTACTCCTGTATTTGAATATGCTAATAACACTAAGTGTAATCTTCTTATATACTTCACTGATGGTAAGGGTGAAAGAAAGTTAGAAGTGGTTCCAAGGGGATATAGGACTTTATGGGTAATATCAGGAAGGGGAGATGAACTTTCATTAGATGAATCTTACGGACCAGTGAAAAAACTCAGCAATGTAGAAGTTAAAGATACTGAACTTGAGCTTAAAGATGTTAAGACTGATGGATACTCAATGAATAATCAGGAACCTATTTTTTAGTTTAATTTTAATTAATAGAAATTAATAATTTTAGAGGAGTTGATAGAGTTAAAAAATAGAGAATATAATATTTTATTAAATTTATATTATAGCTTCTATTTTTTGCAAATGATTTATAAAAAAGTAATTTTATTTTTACCAAATCAATATAATTATTACAAGTATTTTATTATTTTGATGAGGTGATAATTTGAAGGTAAGAGAAGAATGGGATTCAAGAACTACATTTATTTTGGCAGCAATAGGATCGGCAGTGGGGCTTGGTAATGCATGGCGATTTCCAGGTCTGGCTGCAAAATATGGTGGAGGAGCTTTTTTACTGATATATACAATTGCTATGCTAGCACTAGGAATTCCTTTGTTAACTATGGAAATAGCTATTGGTAGAAAAACAAGAGAAGGAGCTCCAGGAGCATTTAGAACCATAAATAAAAAATCAGAGTTTGTTGGTTGGGCAGCTACAACTAATGCTTTTGCAATTTCAACTTATTATGCAGTAGTTTTTGCTTGGGTAATTGCTATGGCTGTTTTTAGCTTTAAATTTACTGGGATGGTAGGTGATTCTAAAGCAGCAAGTTCTTTATTTGCTAATATAACAGAAACTTCATGGACTATTTCAGGAGCTCAAATACCGTGGGTTATGATAATAATGCTTTTAGTGGCTTGGACTTTAATTTATTTATGCATAAGGCGAGGAACTTCTAGTGTAGGAAGGGTAGTAAAATATACAGGTCTTACATTACCTTTGTTATTTTTAATAATAATGGCTATTAAGGGTATTTCCATGCCAGGTGGTATAGAAGGTATAGGAAAACTATTTACCCCAGATTTTGCTAAAATAATAGATGAAGGATTAATGTCAAATTTAGTTATTGATGCAATTGGGCAAGTATTTTATAGTCTATCTATTATGATGGCTATTATGATTGCATATGGTTCGTATTTAAGTGATTCAGCTAATATTGCTAAAGATGCTACAGTAATTGCTTTTGCTGACTTAGGTGTAAGTATCTTATCAGGAATTGTCATGTTTACTACCATGTATGGTGTTGGAATGACTATAAATGATATGTCAGCATCAGGAATAGCAACTGCCTTTATTATTTTTCCACAAGCAATCGCAAATTTAACAAACACTGGATGGGTTAATGCGATCTTCGGTATGATATTTTATTTATGCTTAGCTTCTTTAGCTGTAGACTCAGCATTTTCTATAGTAGAAGGTGTTTCAACAGGAGTGGCAGATAGATTTAAACTAAATAAAAGAAAAACTACAATGACCATATGTATTGTAGCAGCTTTAATTTCCTTAATATTTATATCTAGATCAGGATTAGCATGGCTAGATATTGTTGATAACTGGACTAATCAATATAATATGATTATCATAGGCACTTTAGAATGTATAGTAATTGGATGGATATTTAAACCAGCAAAGGTTTTAAAGGAAGTAAATAGGAATGCATCAGGATATAAAATGCCTAAATGGTGGTTTATAGGCTCAATTAAGTTTATTGCACCAATAGCTTTAACTGGATTCTGCATTTGGAATTTATATTCATTATTTGCTGGAGGAGGCATATATGGAAGGGAATCAGGATATCCATTATGGGCTAATATTATGGGAGGATGGTCAGTAACATTTTTAGTTTTTGCCAGTGGATTTATTGCTAAAGTTATAATAAATCATAGAAAGAAAAGTAGTTTTAATGATGAAATAAAAAAATGGGATTAGATTATATATGGCGGTATACTAATTATGGTAAACTGCCATATTATTTTTAGAAAAGTGGTGGATTAAAAAAATAAATTTAAGATATAATTAAAGATGGAATTGTATTTTTTAATTAATATATTTAGAAAAAATAATGGCTGTTTTTAACTACAGCCTTTTATTTTTGCAGTTGTATAAAGAAGAGGTGGATATTTTGGATAATACATATATGTTTGAAAATTATATTTCGATTGGGAGAAGCTTTGTGGCAGAAAAAAATTATCTTAAGGCGTTAAAGTTTTTAAAAAAAGCTTATGCTTGTCCAGATGGGAAAAAAGATATAGATTTAATTTTAGATTTAGCATTTCTTTATGATAAAATTGCTGATTTTAATTCAGCAGAAAAGATGTATAAGATGGCATTGGACATTGATAATACTTGTGCTATAGCTTATTATGGTTTAGGTATAATTTATGATGATGATGAATCATATGAAGAAGCTATTGAATGTTATAAAAAAGCCATAGAAAATGATAATAAATATGAAAAAGCTTATTTCTTTTTAGCGAATGCTTATGATGAACTTGGTAATAAGTAGGAAGCTATTAAAAACTATACAGAGGTACTTAAGTTAAATTCAAAGGATTTATGGGCAAATGCCAATTTAGGATGTATTTATGACGAATTAGGGGATACAAGACTAGCATTTAAATATATGGAAAAAGCGCTGGAACTTTCACCGAAACATTTTAGAATTCTATTTAATATGGGAGTATTTAGTAAAAAATTAGGTAATGAAGAAGCAGCTATAGAATATTACAAGAAATCAATTGAAGTAGAGCCATATTATCCGTATAGTTATCTTAATTATGCTGTAATTTATCGTGAAAAAGAAGACTATATGAAGGCCATAGAAATAATTAATGAAGGAATAAAAGAAAATCCAGAAGAAGGTTTTCTTTATTATAATAGAGCATGTTTTTATGCGGCCATAAGTGAATTGGATTTAGCATTAAATGATGTTTTTAAATCCATTAAGCTCAATGACTTTTTTGTAGAGTACATGAAGAAAGATAGGGAATTAGACAGAATTAGAACTTTAGAGAGATATAAAAAAATCTTTAACTAGTGATTCACATAAGTTTAATTAGTATAATATAAACTATTTATGGCATAAGAAAAATGAATTTTTAGAAAAATATGAAGGATTTGGAAGAAAAATATAGAATAATAACTTTATAAGTATTCAGTGATTTAAAGAGGAGGATGAAATGGGTGGTACAGATACTTGTAAAGAAAATATTAAAGATAAAATAGGAATAGAATACTTTGATAAAAAGGATGCGTGTAAGATTGCTAATATAAGTCCTACTACTATAGATAATTACAGGAAAAAAAATATAATATCAGTTAAGCGTTATGGTAATAAAAATTATTATAGTCTTTCAGATATAGAAATATTGAGAAATAATATTATGCTAAATAAGAAGAATATTAGAAAGGATCTAGTGGTAGATAATATAGAAACTGTTGAACCTAAAGATATAGTATCTAGCAACAATAAAAGTAGTAAAAGCAGAAGAAGTGCCAGTGAGATAGATAAGCTTAGGCGAATAATAGATGATTATGCAGAAGAAAATGCTATATTAACAAAAAAAGTTAATCAATTAACATTATCAATAGGTGATAATGAGAATAACTTAAGAAAACATAAAAATACCATGGAATTTTTTGAAAAAGAAATAGAGAGTTTAAAGTGAGTTGAAAGATAATAATTTAGAATTAAATGAGGAAATCTTAAAAGCTCAAGCAGATATAGTAGAACTAACAACTACTAGAAATAATGCTAAGGAGGCTTTCAATAATTTAGTGGGAGAAATAAAAGGGATTGTGAAGGAAGCTTCTACTAAAAGTTCTGAAATAGCAGAACTGAAAGTTTATAAAGCTAATTATATACAAGTGCTTGCAAAAATAGCCAAGCTAGAGAAAGAGAAAAAAGCAGACCGTGATGAAGAGATTCGTAGGTTAATTAAGATTAATAGTGACTTAAATGAAAAATGTGATAAGCTAATGAGACAATCTGATCAATACCAAATGCTTATTTTAGATAAAGTAGAAAGCAAGAGGTTAGGTAATAATGAATATACTACAGAAAGAAAATTTACATTTACAGATAAGCTTAAAGACTTATTTAAAAAGTAATAATATTATCGTATATTTGATGGTTGTTATTTAAATCTAATATAATTATACTAAAATAGTATCATTAAGTATAAAACGTATACTATGAATAACTATAAGTATGATTTTAGGAGGAGAAAATGGCATATATACAAGTGATAAATGAATGTAAAAGATACAGAATGGGAGAAAGCACAATAGTAGCAAATAATAATATCAATTTTGAGATAGAAAAAGGTGAGTTTGTTATTATTTTAGGGCCAAGTGGAGCTGGTAAGTCTACTGTATTAAACATACTTGGAGGAATGGATAGCTGTGATGAAGGTCAAATAATTATAGATGGAGTGGATATTTCAAAATATAATAGTAAGCAACTTACCAAATATCGAAGAAATGATGTAGGATTTGTTTTTCAATTTTATAATTTAGTACAAAACTTAACAGCTAGAGAAAACGTTGAACTGGCTTCGCAAATAGTAACTAATGCATTAGATATTGATGAAACATTAAAATTAGTGGGGCTTGAACATAGAAAGAATAATTTTCCAGCTCAGTTATCAGGAGGAGAGCAACAGAGAGTGGCTATAGCAAGAGCAATAGCTAAAAATCCAAAGTTGTTACTTTGTGATGAACCAACAGGTGCTCTTGATTATACTACGGGAAAGCAAATATTAAAAACATTACAGGATACCTGCAGAAATACTGGGACAACCGTAATTGTTATAACACATAATTCAGCGTTGGCACCGATGGCTGATAGAGTAATTAGAATAAATGATGCTAAAGTAAGAAGCATTGAAGTTAATTCAAATCCATCACCAGTTGAAACAATAGAGTGGTAGGAGGAGAATATGAAAATAAAAGCATATAGTAAGTCAATATTAAGAGAAATTAAATCATCAAAAGCTAGATTTATTTCGATATTAGTAATTATTTTGTTAGGTGTTGCTTTTTATTCAGGTATAAAAGCTTCAGGACCTAATATGAAAGCAGCAATTGAAAATTTTTATAATGAATATAATTTGATGGATGCTAAGATAGTTTCAAGTGTAGGGTTAAGTCAGGAAGATTTAAAGTTACTAGATAATAATGATAAAATATTAGATTACTATGCATCACATACTATAGATGCCAATTTAACTAATATAAATAGTGTTGTTAAATTTATGGAATATGACCAAGATAAATCTGTCAACATAAACTCTTTAGAGATATTAGAAGGTAGGCTACCAAAAAATATAGGAGAGATAGCACTAGATGAGCAAGCTTTAAAGTATGGTGATTTTAAAATTGGTGATACATATACAATTCAGTGTGATGATAATATAGAAAATCAATTAAATAATAATTCATTTAAGATTGTAGGTATTGTTAGAAGTCCATTATATATAGAAAAGCTAGCAAAAGGTACAACAACTGTAGGTAAGGGGATTGTAGATTATTTTGCTATATTAAATAAGAACGATTTTTCTATGGAAGTTTATTCAGAAATATATATTACCTTTAAAAATACTAAGGATTTAGAAACATATAGTGATGAATATGCTGAAAAAATGAAAGAAAATATAAAATATATTGAAGAATTATTTTCAAGTAGACCAGATGAAAGGCTTGAAGAAATAAAAATAAAGGCTATAGAGGAAATAAGAAAAAACTATGTGGATGCAATAGGAAGTGACTTCTATATATCTATGATAGAAAGTCAATTACCAAAGATTGATGATGTAAAATATTATTTCTTTGATAGAAATGATAACCCAGGATACTCTGAATTTTATGATGTAGTTAAGAGAATTAATTCAATAGCAACAGTGTTTCCTATAGTATTTTTTATAGTGGCAGTTTTAATTTGTCTTACTACAATGACTAGAATGGTAGAAGAAAATAGAATTGAGATAGGAACAATGAAGGCATTAGGTTATAGTAATAGTGAAATATCTATAAAATATATACTATATGCTTCATTAGCAAGTATTTTAGGTGGAATTCTTGGTGTAATAATAGGGTTTAATTTATTTCCAAGAATAATATATAAGGCATATAGTACTCAATATGATTTGCCTGAATTAACAATAGTGTATTATTCATCATATATATTTCAAGCAATGATAATATCAATATTATGTACGGTTGGAGCTGCATTAATAGTTTTAAATGTAGATTTAAATAGTACTCCTTCAATATTAATGAGACCTAAAGCACCTAAAATAGGAAAAAGAATACTATTAGAAAGAATTACACTTATCTGGAGAAGATTAAATTTTAATGAAAAGGTTACATTTAGAAATCTATTTAGATATAAGCAACGTATGATAATGACTGTATTTGGTATAGCTTCATGTACTGCTATGATTATTACTGGCTTTGGTCTTAAGGATTCAATAGGAGATTTAACAAATAAACAGTTTAACAAGCTTTGGAAGTATCAAGCTACGGTAATATTTAATGAAAACATAGATAATGAGAATGAAGATGAATATATTAATAAATTAAATAATATAGAAGGATATGAAGATAGTTTAAAAGTTCATCAAGAAATAGTAAGTATTTCAAAAGAGAATATAAATAAACAAAATGTTACTTTATATGTTCCAGAATCAAATACTAAAATTGATAATTTTGTTTTATTAAATAATAGAATAACTAAAGAAAAATATCAGTTAACTACTGATGGAGCTATAATAAATGAAAAACTTGCCAAGTTATTAGAAGTAAAAATTGGTGATGAAATAAGTTTTAATAATGCAGATAATAATTCATACAAAATTAAAGTTAAAGGCATATCAGAAAACTATTTAACTCATGCAATTTATATGTCAAAAGAATATTATAAAAATGTATTTAATAATGATGTTATTTATAATTCGCAATTTATAAAATTAAGTCAAGATAATTACAATGAAGATGATATTGCTAGTCAACTTATGGAATCTAATAAAGTCATAAATGTTACAATGACTTCTTATTTAGCAAAAACAACTAATGAATCAATGGACACTTTAAATGTAGTAGTGATAATATTAATAATTTCAGCTGGAGGACTAGCGCTAGTTGTTCTTTATAACTTAAATAATATTAATGTATCTGAAAGGATTAGAGAATTATCAACAATTAAAGTTTTAGGATTTTATGATTATGAAGTAACTATGTATATTTTAAGGGAAAACTTCATCTTAACAGCTTTAGGTATAATAATAGGTGTATTCATGGGGAAAATACTTCATGGATTTGTAATTACAACAGCAGAAGCAGATAATATGATGCTTTCACCTAATATATATATAATGAGCTTTATTTACTCTGTTATATTAACAATTGTATTTTCATTAATTGTAATGTTTATGATGCATAGAAAATTAAGGAAAATAAATATGATAGATGCTTTAAAATCTAATGAATAAATGTAGCTTGCGATATCTTGTCTTTAGGTGGTATAAGTAGATTATTGAAATATTTATATTTTATGATATAATTTAATGGTTGTTATACTCACTAGGGAGTAATTGGCGTATAAGAAATACGTGGCAAGTCAACATACTAGTTTTTACATCTGGCTTGTCTTAAATAATGAGACTAGTGTATAGCTTTATTTGCTATACACTTAGTCTCTTTTTGTTTGTAAAAAGATTTATGTATATAAAATTTAGCTATATTTTAAGTTATAACTGAAATTAATATGTAAGGTGTGATAAATGAAAAATAATACTTAAACAAATACTAATGAAATGAGGAAATAATATGGGATTAATTGAATTAATAATTCTTTCAGTAGGACTTGCAATGGATGCTTTTGCTGTAGGGATAACTTTTGCATTCTTAAAGGTAAGCATAATACCAGCTGTTGCTTTGATAGGTATTATTACACTTGTAATATCAATGTCTGGAGTAAAGATAGGGAATGTATTTGGTGATAAATTTAAGTCTAAAGCAGAATTACTTGGTGGAGTAATCTTAATTTGCATAGGTTTAAAAATATTATTAGAACATACTGGAATAATATAAGGAGTAGCAATACTCCTTTTTTGTATTTTAAAAATTAGTGCAAATAATTAAATAATAAGTTAGAGTTTTTTAAATAAGAGAGGCTGTTTTTTATATAAAAGAAGATTAAAAATAAGAAAATTTTACAAGCAAAGAGAAAAAATAAATAAAAAGTGGTAAAATAAGTATATATAGTTTTTATAAGATATTTAGAAAAGAAAGGATAAATAAGATGGGATTATATAATATATATCAATGGTTAATATTTTTTTATATATATTGTTTTCTAGGATGGTGCATTGAGTCAACAATTGTATCAGTTGAAAGTAAAAAAATGATAAATAGAGGTTTTTTAAGTGGACCTCTTCTACCAATATATGGTTTAGGAGCTGTATTAGTACTATTTATAACCTTACCTTTTAGAGATAATCTTTTGGCTGTTTATTTTGTTGGTATGATAGGAGCTACTATATTAGAATATTTTACTGGCTGGCTTATGGAAACAATATTTAAGGTTAAATATTGGGATTATAGCTATTATAAGATACAATATAAAGGCAGAATTTGTCTTGTATGTTCATTGTTTTGGGGTGTACTATCTATATTACTTATACAATTTGTTCATAAACCTATAGAAAGATATGTATTATTACTGGATGATAGATTTGTTATGATTATATCTATAGTAGTAACATTATTTGTAATTGCTGATACAATAACATCCATTAAAGCTACTATCGATATAAATAAACTTATGGAGAAATCAGAGAAAGCTTTAAGTGAGATAAAAGAATTAAAATCTGAAATTGAATTAATACTTAATAATGCATCTAATCAGTTATATTATATTAAAGATGGTAATGAAGGTGATATCAGTGAGTTTAGTAATAAGATAAAGACTTCTGTAGATACATTAAAAGATAAAATAGAGGGATTATCAAATGGAATAAGGAAAGAAGTAGCTAAATTAAGCTTTATTAAAGAGCGACTAGTACAAGGATATCCAACAGCTTATTCTACTAAATTTAATTATAAATTTAGAAATTTTAAAGAAGAAATATTAAAAAAACATAGCAATGAAGATGTGGAAATCGAAAATAGAAAAAATTTAATTCTTCAAAAGCTTGAAGAGATAAGAAAAAAATACAACTAGTAAAAATAAAATTTTTTTGAGCTAAAATACAAAAACTTAAAATATATTTCAAAGTATTACATAATTACCTTATAATACATATTGTTAATATTAGATGAACATACTATTATATTAATAATAAGATAATAAAGAAGGTTACATTATGTTAATAAATACTCATATGCTAATGGGCAGAAAAATATTTGAAAATATGGATTATGATAAGAAGGCTTTAATAAAAGAAACTCATTTTATCTGGGGCAATATAAAACCCGATTGTGTTTCTAAGTACAAGCTAAAGAAGCATTATAAAGATGAAAGCTTTATTATGATAATTAATAAAATTGAATTTTTAAGTAATTTATCAATTAAAGATTTATATACAAGCTATAGTATTAATAAGTTTAATCAAGAGTTAGGAGTGATATGTCATTTTCTTTGTGACTATTTCTGTCTACCACATAATCAAAGGTGGGAATTTAAAAGTGCTAATATAGTAAAGGAACATTTAATCTATGAAAAGAATTTAGATAAGATAGCAAAGGAATATAATTTTACAGCTGAAAAAAATACAGAAATTAAACCTACGAAAGTTGTTGAGTTTCTCAATGAAATGTTAAGTGAATATGAAAGCGATAGTAGTTATGAGAATGACTTAAGATATGCCTGTTATGTATGTAATACTATAATGAATATGATTATTAATAACATAATTGAAAATGAATATAAGATTAGAATCTCAAATAATTTATAGGATACAATATGTGCAGCTTAGTTTTTATAATAAATATAAAATTGGTGGAAGTTTTTTTATAGTTTTTGCTCCTCTTATATAATATATTACTTATAATGCATGAATAAATAGAATTAAACATAATTATATATAGTATTGATAGACAATTTAAAATGAAAGGACTATTATACTATGAAAAGAAATTTGGATAATATAATGTTTAAGAAGGGCATAACATTATTTATAATATTTATTATAGTGTATATTATAATTGGTTGCTTTTTTAAAAGTCATTTCTTAATTGGGACAAGTATTAATGGAATTGATTTATCTTGTATGAATTTAAATAAAGCAACTAATCATATAAAAACTACTATTGGAGAGTATAGACTACTTATAGAAGGACGAGAAAAAAGTAGTGATATTGATTTAAGTGGTATAAATTTTAAATATATAGACAATGATGAGATTGACACTATAGTTAAAAAACAAAATTCATTTTTATGGATAATAGATATATTTAAAAGGAACAATTATATAATAAAAAATATTTATTCTTATGATGAAGAGTTACTTAAGAATAAAATAGATAAACTAGAATTTTTTAATGAAGATGAAATTATTTATCCAGAAAATGCTAGTTTTATTTTTATTGATACTGAATTTGTCATAGTAGATGAAGTTTATGGTAATTACCTTAATAAAGAAAAAGTATATTCAGAAATAGAAAAGTCAATATACACAGGTCAGGTACTTTTGAATCTAGATGAATCTAATTGTTATATAAATCCTAAATACTGTTCTTATTCTAATAAGGTAAAACAAGGTAAAAATATCATAGATAAATATATGTCTTCTAAGGTAACTTATGTATTTAGTGATGAAACTGAAATAGTAGATTATTCATTAATAAATCAATGGATAAAGATAGATGATGAATTAAATGTATCCATGGATGATCAGCAAATTATAAATTATATTACAACTCTAGCAAAAAAATATGACACTGTAGGTGTAGCACGTGAATTTAAAACCTCAACAGGAAAAACATTAAGTATATCTGGTGGTTATTATGGTTGGAGGATTAATAAAAAGAAGGAAGCTCAGATATTAAAAGAATATATTGAAAATGGATCTATCATAGAAAAAGAACCTGAATATTTGCAAAAGGGTGTTTGCAGAGGAGAAAATGATTTTGGTGATAGCTATTTGGAAATAAATATTACTAAACAGCATATTTGGTATTATAAAGATGGAGAACTAATAGCACAGGGTGATATTGTGTCTGGTAATGTTAGTAATGGAAATGGCACTCCTATTGGGATATATGAAATAACATATAAACAGGAAAATTCTACCTTGCGTGGCGCAAACTACGAAGCTAAAGTTACCTATTGGATGCCTTTTAATGGAAATATAGGGCTTCATGATGCTTCTTGGAGATATTCTTATGGTGGAGATATATATATAAATGATGGTACTCATGGCTGTATAAATGCACCTAAATATTTAGCTAAAAAAATATTTGCAGAAATTGAAGCAGGAACACCAGTAATTTGTTATGAAGAAAAGTAAATAACCTTAAGAAAGAGGATGGTTTATTATAATTATTTTTTCTTATATCATAAGAAAAAATAATTAACTTTCAAAGTTAGGACAAAATATAAACAAGGACGGTGAATTAAAAATGATTGTAAGGTTAGGTTATGTTGCTATTTCTAATAGGTTAGGAAAGAAAGCTACTAGCTCTAGTACTGTAACATATAGCAATTATCAAAAGATTTTATCAGATGAAAAAAAGATTGAAAAGCTAAAAACTGTCATAGCTTCAAATTTAAATGGATTGGAAAAACATATTAAATATAATATTGAAAATAATATACACTTTTATAGAATTACTTCTGCCTTAATACCATTAATAACACATCCAGAAGTGAAATACTTTGAGTATAGGAAGATGTTTAAAAAGGATTTTGAGTATATAGGAAGTCTTATAAATGAATATAATATGCGAGTTGATACTCATCCTGATGAATTTAACGTAATTAATAGTGTAAATCCTGCTGTTGTGGAAAGTACTAAGACCACATTAAATATTCATGTAGATTGGTTTGAAGAAATGTATTATGATAAGGGTAAGATGGTACTACATGTTGGAGGAGCTACTGGTGGAAAGGAAGCTGGTATGGAAAGATTTATACATAATTTTAGTACTTATCCTGAAAGAGTAAAAAATAAGGTGATTTTAGAAAATGATGATAAAACTTATACAGCAGCAGAAACTCTAAAACTTTGTAAAGCTTTAAATATTCCTATGGTATTAGATGTACATCATCATAATTGTAACAATAATGGTGAAAATATAAATGATATTTGGGCAGAAATCGTTAATACATGGAATAATCAGCCTCTTCCACCTAAAATACATTTTTCATCACCAAGAGAAGGTAAATTCGATAGAAAACATGCTGATTATATTAATAGCGAAGAATTTATGAAATTTATTAATTCAGCTAAAGAACTCCATAGAGATTTTGATGTTATGCTAGAATGCAAGGAAAAAGATATAGCTTTGTTTAAATTAGTAGATGATATTAAGGAGTATTATCACTGGATAGATGAAACAACCTTTGAGGTATAAGTAATAGTGAATTCTTAAATATTAAATAATTATTATTAGTTGATAATAGAAGTGCGGTATAGTATTATAGAAATATAAATAAAAAGAATACATATAGTATGATTTAGATAAATTGGAGGATTAAATGTTAAACATAGGATGTCATTTATCGACTACAAAAGGTTATGAAAATATGGGAAAAGAAGCTATTAAAATAGGAGCTAATACTTTTCAATACTTTACACGTAACCCAAGAGGCGGAAAAGCAAAAGATATAGATGAAAAAGATATATTAGCTTTAAGAAAGTTAATGGAAGAAAATAAATTCGCTAAAATATTAGCTCATGCACCATATACTCTTAATGGATGTTCTGCTGATGAAAGCACAAGACAATTTGCAACAGAAATGATGGCTGATGATTTAGAAAGGCTAAAATATTTACCAACAAGTCTTTACAATTTCCATCCAGGAAGTCATGTAAAGCAAGGCGTAGATTTAGGAATAAACTATATAGTTGAAATGCTTAATAAAGTATTAAAGCCAGAACATACAACTATTGTGCTACTGGAAACTATGGCTGGAAAAGGTACAGAAGTAGGAAGAACATTTGAAGAAATAGCTGAAATAATAAGCAGAGTTGAGTTAAAGGAAAAAATGGGTGTTTGTTTAGACACTTGCCATGTATATGATGCTGGTTATGATATAGTTAATGATTTAGATGGAGTTTTAGAAGAGTTTGATAGAATAATTGGACTTGATAGACTACATGCTATACACTTAAATGATAGTAAAAACCCATTTAACAGCCACAAAGATAGACATGAGAAGATTGGTGAAGGTGAGATAGGATTTGAAGCTATTAAGAAAATAATTAATCATCCTAAGTTGAAAAATATACCATTCTTCTTAGAAACTCCTAATGAATTAGATGGATATGCTAAAGAAATTGAGATGCTAAGAGCAGCATATGAATATAATTAATATATTAAATATAAATAAATTATCCAAGGTTATATCAAAATGATGTAACCTTGGATAATTCATGGTGTGATTTTTTATTTAATATTGAAGTCTATATACGAGGATTTTTTCCCTATTATCTTGTTCATAATGCTTATTTAACTTAATTTCTTTTATAAGCTGGAATATTGTGTAATTTTCTAAGTAATATATGTAATCATCGGATGGATAATAGAGAATTAAGTCCACTGGTCTGTATTCATCTACTACGGAGTAAATTATGTTAGTTACTACCTTAATAAAAATCTGTACAGAAAAAGGATTAAAGAAATAAAATTTATTTTCCTTAGAATTTATTTCATAATCCTCAGCAATACAGTTAACAAATGATATCTTAGAACAATCATGTCCCTTATTTTTACTTAAATAGTTTTTCATATTTTCTAAAGCCTCTTCATAGTAGTACTTATTTATTTCTATGCCAGTAACTTTACATTTAAAGAAATAATTTAAAAAGAAGTTAAGTCTACCTTTACCAGAACCAAAGTCAACAATATTATCACTTTCTAAAAGAGGATAATTATGAAGTATGGCTTCTAATACATAATAAGAAGTTGGTTCATATCTATTATAATGAATAAATTCATTAAAGTTTTTTTGATTGCCACTGGTGGAGATGTTTAATAATTTTTCAAAGCTTTGTTCCATGTATCTTATCCTTTTCATGTTAATGTAATTTATATATAAATATATAAGTAGGTTAACTTAATATATTTATATCATATTTATTATACTATATTTTTTAAATATAAATTATATAGGTAGATTAAAATTTAAATTTATTTATGAAATAATTAGTACTATAATATTATTAAGGGTATTATTATGTTTTTGTATAAGGAGATGTTTAATGTGTCAGAAAAAACTGTTAATGAGAATAAAGCTATACGTATCCTATTTCAAAAATTAGCAGATGAAAATTATAAGCAAAGGGAATGTAAAAATATATTTATTATTTCAGTAGTACCAAAAGGATTTAAAAATAGTAAGTATGATGAGTTTGAAAAGCAGATACTTTGCAATAATAATTATAATGTTGCTAATAAGTTTGTTGCGGCTTTAAGCAAACTTTATATTTTTGATGATAATATTTACTTTTTAAATGATGATTATGAAGATGGTGTTAGTTTTTTAGAATATTATAAAGATATAAATAGGTTTATTGATGATGTAATGTATAATTTAACTATTTTAAATGAAGAAATGTATTTTGTATTTAATGATTTAAAAATTGGTCTAGAAATAAGCTATTGGAAGGTTAAAATTATTAATTTTGGCTGTAAGGATTTAAAATTTATTATGGATATATTTAAGTCAGAAGGTTTATTTATTAGCAATGAATATATTTAAAAAAGATATTTTTTATAAAATTAGGTACTGGAGGTGAGAAATATGATATTTTCTAACTTGAAATTAAATTCCAATGAACCAATTTATTATCAAATAGAAAAACATATTAAAAAAACTATAGAAAATGGAATATTATCATCTAACAGTAAGCTTCCAGCTACTAGAGAATTATCTAAGATAATAGGTGTAAGTCGTAATTCTGTAATTACAGCTTATGAAAATTTAGAATTGGAAGGTGTTGTATATACTATTAAAGGTAAAGGTACCTTTGTTACTGATAAAAATATAGCTTTAAAAGGTGAATGGAATATTGAATGGGAAAAAAAGAGTAATGAATATGCTGATTTATCATGCTATCTCGATACTGTAAAAAGTGAAATTCCGTGGGAAAGAGGAATGATTTCCTTTAAAAGTATTTCTCCAGATGGAGAATTATTTGATGTAGAAGAATTTAAAAAAGCATTTTTAAATAGGATAGCATTAGAAGGACATAAAATATTAAACTATGGGTATGCACAGGGATATAAACCTTTAATTGATTATCTTCACCTATATATGAATAAGAAGGGTGTTAATACTGATAACAAGGATTTTATTATCACCAATGGATTTACGGAAGGGTTACAGCTTATATTATCCTCTTATACTAATGCTGGTGATAATATACTTTGCGAAAATCCAACTCATAATACAAGCATCAAATTAATGAAGCTTCATAAACTTAATTTAATAGGTGTTGATATAGCTGAAGATGGTATTGATTTAATGGAACTTGAATATAAATTGAAAAATAATCAAATAAAAATAGGTTATCTTACTCCATCTTATAATAATCCTACAGGAATAGTTATTAATGGTGAAAAGCGTTTTAAGATATATAATTTATTTAAGCAATATAATGTACCTATAATTGAAGATGGATTTAATGAGGAGTTACATTATAACAATTCTCATATAGCTCCTTTAGCAGCTTTTGATGGAAAGAATAATGGTGTAATTTATATTGGGAGTTTTTCCAAAATACTTTTCCCAGGAATCAGAGTTGGTTGGGTTTTAGCTGATAAGAAGATAGTTGATACCTTAGAAAGTGTTAAACGCTGCTATAATATTCATACATCTTTTTTAGATCAAGCAATTTTATATGAATATCTGAGGAGTGGAGCTTTTGAAAAACAGATAAAAAGAACTCGAAAGTATTATAAGGAAAAACATGATTTCGCCATAAAGTGCCTTGATAAATATTTAAAACCTAAATATATCTGGGGAGAATATGGTATGCATGTGTATATAGCAATTGAAGGAATTGATTCAAGGAAACTACTTCAGAAATGCTACGAAAGAAAAGTTATCTTTGCTCCAGGTGATATTTTTGATGTTAATAATGAAAAAACAGATACATTGAGACTAGGATTATCTCGTATTACAATGGAAGAAATAGAAGAGGGAATTAGGATAATAAGTGAATGTGTAGATGAACTTAAAATTCGGTAATAAAGAGGATATAGCTATATGTAAATAACTATATCCTCTTCTTTTATAATATATAAGAAAAATCAATTTTATCAATAACTTCTTTAACTCTTTTTTGACTTACGCCTAAGTATCTCATGGTTGTTCTGATATCACCATGATTTAAGACATGTCTTACTAATTCTATATCATGATTTGATTCTTCATATATGGTATGAGCAAATAGCTTTCTGAATGAATGAGTGCCAATGTTCTTATATCCTAAATAATCAGTAATTATCTTTAATTGTTGTTGCATATTTCTTATTTTGTTAGGATATATGTAATCATCTTTATCTAAGTTGTTTTCAATAGAATATTCTAATATTTTTTGATACATATGATCATTTATTTCTCTATTTTGCCATTTACCAGTTTTTATTTCTTGAACAGAAAACTTATTTCTACTAAAATCGCGTACCCTTAAATTAACTATATCACTTGCTCTAAAACCTAAAGTAGCTTGTAAAACAAAAGCAAAAGCTAGAGAAGTATTTTTTCTAAAAGTTCTCTCTTTCCCTGTGTTTTTATCTATATATGTAAAACCACTATTACATAACTTAATTATTTCCTCATATTCGTTTCTATCCAATGGTCTTGTAGCCATATGATTTTTTTTAAGTCTTTTTTTATCTTTTGTATTTGCTCCCTCTGTTTTATTTGATGAATTTACTTTTTTATTATAGCTATTTAACTCTACTTCTCTAGATTTATGAATTGCTTCCTCTGTTTTATGAAAAAGTTCAGAATTTTTATTAGTTAACTTATCTTTTTCTTCACTTGCTTTTATTTTTTTATAAAATTCATAGAATTTCATCATTTCGACCATTTCATCATTTAAATTCATTTAAAAATTCCTTTCTGCTGAAAATTTAAATTGCTTTTTTAAAAACTGCGTATTTGCATTTTTATAACTGCGTATTTTAACATTTTATAAAATTAGTATAGCTTATAAATGGCTTAAAATCAAGATTTTATATAAAAACTGCGCTTTTTACTGAAAAGACGCAGTTTTATAAGTTGTTTTACCATTTATTTGTATTGTAAAAATATATATTTGTGTTATAATATAAAATATTAGTTAACTACAGATAACTTAGTTAACTATAGTTAACTAAGTTATAAAATATATAGGAGAGTTTTTTATGGAAAATGTATTAAGTAGTAATAAAGAAAATAAAATAGAAAATAATAATACTGAGGAAAATATAGAAACTTCAAATGAAGTAATTACTGAGAAGTTAGAAACCAAAGGCCTTAAGCTAAAAAGAAATACTAAAAATAGATTGAATGATTTACAAAGTAAGTTTGATGATGCAGAAAGTATGGTTTCGGCATTGTTAAATCAATATGAAGTTTTTAAAATTACTGAAGATACTAGGTTTGCCGATAGAAAAACAGAAATTGAGAAGTTTACATATCTTTTAGATTCAATAAAGAATAGTTATATTAATTCTTTAGAAATGGCTAGTTTTTTAGAAGAAAAGCAAATTGAAAAATCAATGATGGAAATTAAAAATCGCGATAAGACAATTGTAAGACTTCAACAAACTATAACTAAAAAGGAAGAAAAAATAAAAGAAATAGAAAATACCTTACTAGAAAATAATAAAGAACTTAATACTGTAAAAGATAGCTTTTCTAGAGTTAACCTGGCGTTAACTAATGTTGAAAAAGAATTAAAAGAAAAAGCAGATATAATAAAAAGCTCTCAAATGCATATAGAGTCTTTAAATGATCTTCTGGAGGAAGAAAAACGTAGCAATAAGGTTGCTGAAGAGTATAAAGTAAAATTAGAGTCTTTAGAAGAGAGATATAAAGATTATGAACTAATTAAAGAAAAGCTACAGATAACTAAAGAAGATCAAAGAAGTTCTAGAGAGGAAATTATAAGCCTAAAGGCTGAAATAAAGGAGTATAGAGAATATAGCAATTCATTAAACGATAAAATTCATAATATTTTAAATGATAAGACTGAAGAAATTTCTAACCTTAAAGACCAATTTAGATCAGAGATTATAGAAACTGAAAGAGGATTTAACGAAAAGTTAAAAGAAAAAGATTTAGTCATTGAAAAATTAAAAGAAGAAATATTCAAATTAAAGCTATCTATGCAAAATAAAAAGTTTTAATAATTATATTTTACTTAATAATAAATAGACAGGAATATTAAAGAAAGGCAGGATGAGGAATGTCTAATAGTGGAAAACCAATAATAGTTGTTAGTAAATGTCTTGGATTTGAGCCTTGTAGATATAATGGAGGCATGGAGCCTAATAGTTTTATTGAAGTTTTAGGTGATTATGTTGAATTTATCAAAGTATGTCCGGAACAAGGCTGTGGACTCCCTACGCCTAGAGGTTCCTTGAAAATTGTCGAAAATGATGATGGGTATAATGTAGTACAAAATAAGACTAATATAGTATTAACAAAAGAACTAAAAGGATTTACTTCAAAGTTCTTAAGTGAATTAGGAGAAGTAGATGGATTTATCTTAAAAAGCAAGTCACCTTCTTGTGGTATAAAGGATGCAAAGATTTATCCAAAGATAGAAAAATGCTCTTCAATCAAAAGAGGAAATGGATTATTTGCAGATGAAGTAATAAAAAAGTATCCTAATCTGTTAGTTGAAAATGAAGGTAGGCTCACAAATTATAAGATTAGAGAACGTTTTTTAACCAACATCTATATTTTATCTGATTTTAGATCAGTGAAGAAATCAAATAGTTTTGAAGAATTAAGAGAGTTCCATTTAAAAAATTCAATGCTATTCATTTCTTATAGTCAAAAATATTCAAAGCTATTGGATGAGTTAATTTATAATTATGACAATGGTGATTTTTCCACCTTAATAAATGAATATGAAAATACATTAAATATTTTATTGAGCAGGACACCAAGATATACATCTAATATCAATGTATGCCTACGAGCAATAGAGCAATTTAGAGAAGAGCTTTCTGATGAAGAAATAAAATTTATCTGGAGCACTATTGATAAATATCGAAATGGTATTGTTCCATTTTCAGTTTTGCAATATTTAATTAAAGGGTACATAATTAGATTTGATATAGAAAATTTAAAAAATCAATCGTTTTTCCATCCTTATCCAGATGGGTTAATACAAGTAACTGACTCTGGAAAATCAATACATTAGTCTTTAATATTCTAACAAGGAGCATTATTTTAAATGCTTCTTTATTTATGTGGTATAAAGTTGGTCAAAAGAGCAAAATAATACTAAATGGAAGATAGAGATATTAAGAAATAAATTTCATGTATTCAACATATAAATTATTTAGGGAATATAATTTTGAGGGGTATATGATGAAAGTAAAAAAAGCAGTAAGAAATTTTATATTTTGGGTAAGTATATCTATCATTGTAAATTTTATTGTGTTTATTATTTCAGGTAAAGAAGTTGCCTTAGAATATTTAGGGGGATATGTAGTTGAGTTAAGTTTAAGTGTAGATAACTTATTCTTGTTTCTCATGATTTTTACCAATTTTAATATACCACAAGAGTATCAAAAAAGAGTATTAACCTATGGAATAATAGGTGCTATGGTTCTAAGATTTATATTTATTTTCTTAGGTATAACAATAATCAATAAGTTTCATTTTGTAACCTACATTTTTAGTGTGATTTTAATCTTTAGTGGTTTTAAAATGATGATAAAAGAGGAAGATAAGTCTACTAATTATAGCGATAAAAAGATAGTTAAATTTTTAAAAGGTATAATACCTTTTACAGATGAAATAGAAGGTGAATACTTTTTCATCAGAAAGAATACTAAACTTTATGCAACTCCGTTATTTTTAATTTTACTACTGATTGAATCTTCGGATATAATATTTGCAATGGATTCCATTCCAGCGATATTTTCTATTACTACCAATGTGGTAATAGTATATTTATCAAATATCTTTGCAATAATAGGTCTAAGAAGTCTTTATTTTATTCTATCTAAGCTTAATAGTATGTTTAAGGGGATAAAATATGGAGTAGGGTGTATCTTAATATTTACAGGGATAAAGTTATTGCTTATCTTCTTTAATATAACAATTCCTACGTTACTTTCACTTATTGTAATAGTGGTAATATTATTTTTAAGTATTTTGCTTTCATTTGTTTTTTAATATTTCTTGAATTAATAGTTGATGTAATATATAGTTAAATTAAAGTATATAAACGAAGGAGTAAGATATGAGTAGAATTGCAGCATTTTTTGATATTGATGGAACAATATATAGAGAAGGATTAATAACAGAAGTATTTAAGAAGATAATTAAATATGAATTAGTTGATAAAGAAAAGTGGGAAAATGAAGTAAGACCTGCATATATCAGCTGGGATAAAAGACAAGGAGATTATGATACATATCTATTAAAGATGGTAGATATATATATGGAAGCCATAATTGGAACTGGGGAAGAACACATTAAGCATATAGCCAGAAAAGTTATCGAGCAAAAAGGTGATAGAGTATATACTTTCACAAGAGAAAGAATAAAATGGCATAAAAATCAAGGACATGTTGTTATTGCAATTTCTGGTTCCCCAATAGAATTAGTTAAAGAAATGTCTGAAAAATACCATATGGATGATTATAGAGGTACTATTTATGAGGTTGATGAAAATGGAAAATATAATGGAGAAGTAATACCAATGTGGGATTCAAATAGCAAGAAAAAAGCTATTAATGAATTAGTAGAAAAGTATAATATTGATTTAAATAATAGTTATGCTTATGGAGATACTTCTGGCGATTATACAATGTTTAAATCAGTCGGTTGTCCTTTTGCCATAAATCCTACAAAAGAATTAATTGGTAAAATTAAAGAAGATAATAATTTAAAGGAAAAGATAAATTTAATTGTTGAAAGAAAGGATGTTACTTATAAGTTAGATATGAATTCAATAGAGATTTTATAATAGCAAGTACCTATGCTAAAGTAAATAAGCATAGGTACTTATTTTATTATTGTAACATTTATTTTTGCATTGGAATAAAATATCTATAATAAATACTCTAAGAAAGGGTGTTATTAATCTTGGATATTACTGACTTGCTAATTTACCTTGATGAAGGCCTTACTAAAAATTTG
The DNA here is from genome assembly GCF_001916075.1 of Clostridium sp. 29_15. Classification (NCBI taxonomy): domain Bacteria; kingdom Bacillati; phylum Bacillota; class Clostridia; order Eubacteriales; family Clostridiaceae; genus Clostridium; species Clostridium sp. 29_15. Next base: position 55,139 of record NZ_MNRT01000035.1, on the reverse strand, counting down.
AATTCTCTTATTATAAATGGATATATAGAAAGACGAACTTCAAAGTGGATAGAGGATAGAACTATTTCTGCTGGAGTTGATTTTACAGATAAAGATTTATATTTTCAGGAAGATAGACAAATGAAAGATGAAAGGGACGGTTATAAAGGGAAGAGTTTTAATAACGCCTGCAATACTACTGAAGGAAAAGAAAATAGACAGAATTTAGATGGACGTAGATTTTGTAGGCGTGAAGAGGAGCTTACAAGAATTTATACAAGCTTCGAATTACATTCACAGCTTATGAATAGTTTAGTTAATTCTAATTTATTAAAAAGTATTACAGGTGATTGGCGAAAAAATCAGGATTTAAAGGTAGGTGATTATATTGAAATTACAGGAAGTATAAGTTCAGAGTCGGTACTAGCATATTTAGATGTATTTTATGATGCTATTAATTGTATTGGAATATCTGAAATGAAAAAATATTGTAATTGCAATGAACAGATATTAAATAATTTTCAGCTTGTTTTTAAGCAGATGGCACATTTAAAAACATTACTTACTAGCAATAATACAAAAGATTTAATTATTAAGACTGAAGGAAATGATATTGTAGTGATAGTAAATAATAAAAATTTTTTTGATACTTATTCAAATATATTTGATGAAGTAGAATGCCCATGCAAAGTTATAGGGAAAGTAGTTAAAATATGTAGCAAAAATGAAAATATTCATTTACTAAGAAAAACGGGACAGCCTTTATTTTACGAAAATCTTCTTAATTGTTGCTGTGATATAGGCAATAATTTAAATGACTCTGGAATAATATTACCTAGTCAACCTAAATTTAAAATTGAAGGAGAAACAATTTTAATAATTCCCATTAGCGTATGTATCTAAGTCATTGGTTTTTTAGCTGATGACTTTTATTTATTGAATAATTCTAATATATTAGTTATTTAAATATATTTACAAAGAAAGATATTTAAAGGAAGTGTTTATGTGATTAGGCCAACTCCATTAAAAAATGGCGATAAGGTGGGATATGTTGCTCCAGCAGGTCCAATAATAAAAGATAGACTTGAATCAGCAATTAATGCTTTAGAATGTTTAGGTCTTAAAGTAATATTAGGTAAAAGTTGTACCTTAGAACATGGATATTTTGCAGGAGAAGATATTCTTAGAGCTGATGATATTAATGAAATGTTTGACAATAAAGATATAAAGGCTGTTTATGCTTTAAGAGGTGGTTATGGTTGCGCAAGATTGCTTGATAAGATAAATTTCACAGCTATTAAGGAAAATCCTAAGGCACTATTTGGTTATAGTGATATTACTATGCTTCATATTGCTATTAATCAGAGATGTAATTTGATTACTTATCATGCACCAATGCCAGCAACGGAATTATATAAAGGAATCGATAAATTTACATTAAATAGTTTAAAAAAAATGATTTTTGCCAATGACCTTAAGGGTAATTTATATAATCCTCGGAGTAAAAAAATTAAATTTATTGTTGAGGGAAAAGCATGTGGAAAGCTTACTGGAGGAAACCTTTCAATAATATGTTCATCATTAGGTACAGATAATGAAATAGATACTAATAATAAGATACTTTTTATTGAAGAAATTGCTGAAGAACCTTATAAAATTGATCGAATGCTTCTTCAACTTATTCAAGCTAAAAAAATTAATGCTTGTTCAGGTATTATTTTAGGTTATTTTTCAAATTGTAAAGCTTCTAAGCCACAGCAAAGCTTAACAATTTCTGAAATTATTGAAGAGTTGCTTAAACCTTTAGGAAAACCTATAATTACAGGAGTTGCTTGTGGACATAGTTTGCCATCTCTAACACTACCAATGGGTGCTGAAGTTCTTATTGATTCTAAAAATAAAATTATAAAGCTTGTATAAACATAGTGAGATGTTAATTATCTCACTGTGTTTATACAAGCTTTACATAAATTCTAAGAAAGGCTATTTAAAAACATTTTCCAATATTATACAATAATATGTAAGAGGGGTGATTATATGTGTGTTGCTATGCCAGGAGAAATAATGGAAATAAAGGATGGTAATGCTTTAGTAAGCTTCGGCACAATAAAAAAGAATATTGTAACTACTTTAATTCCTAATTTAAAGATAGGAGATTATATTTTAGTGCATGCGGGATTTGCAATTACTAAGATTGAAAAGGCTGAAGCTGAGGAAACCTTAAAAATTTTTAAAGAGTTATTAACGGTGTTAGAAGGAGAAAAAAATGGTGTTTAAGCTTGTGGAGGATATAAATTTATCTAAAGATATAATACTAAAGATTAATGATTATCTTAAAAAGCCAATGAAGATAATGGAGGTATGTGGAACACATACAATGTCAATCTATAAGTATGGTATTGATAAAGTTATGCCTAAAAATATACACCTTGTTTCAGGACCAGGATGTCCTGTATGTGTAACTGAAATCAATTATATAGATAGTGCTATTGCTTTGTTAGATAAAGGTGTAGTGATAGTTACTTTTGCAGATATGCTTAAGGTTCCTGGTAGCCACAGTAGTTTATTAAAAGAAAAATCAAAGGGAAAGAAAATTGAAGTTATATATTCTCCAGAAGAATTATTAACTTTAGCAGAGTGTAATAAGGGAAATGAAATAGTTTTTATAGCTGTTGGCTTTGAAACAATTGTACCTATATATGCCGATGTTTTAATTAGGGCAAAAGTGAAAAATATAAGTAACTTGAGTTTTATTGTAGCAATTAAGAGAATGCCACCTATCATTGAATATATTCTTAAAGATAAAGATATAGGAATTAATGGCTTAATATGCCCAGGGAATGTATGTGCTATAACTGGAAGCCAGGAATTTAAGTCTTTAGCTGAGAAATACAATATACCAATGGTTATCTCAGGATTTACCTCATCTGAAATTTTGGCAAGTATTTTGAAATTATCTATGATGGCAGAAAAAAGAGAGTATACCTGCATTAATTATTATAAGAGTGTAGTAAAAAGAGAAGGTAATATTGTAGCTAGGAAAAAGATTGAAGAGGTTTTTGATATAGATAGCAGCTTTTGGAGAGGACTGGGTGAAGTTAGTGATAGTGGCTATAAATTAAAGGATTCTTATGAACAGTATGATGCATTAAAAAAGTTTAGAGTTAAATTTAACAATATAGAAATTTCAAGTAAATGTCTTTGTGGAAGCATAATTAAGGGAATGAAAACACCAATGGAATGTATATATTTTGATAGAATATGTACACCGAGCAATCCAATGGGACCTTGTATGGTTTCTAATGAAGGCACATGTAATAATTACTATAAGTATAGAAGGGATGGGCAATAATGGATTTTATTCAGTTATCACATGGAAGTGGTGGAGAAGAAACAAATAAATTAATAGAAGAATTATTCTTTAAATATTTAGGCAATGAATTTCTTTTGCAAAAAAATGACGCTACTACTCTCGGTAAAATATCAGGAGAAATTGCCATGACTACAGATAGTTTTGTGGTTGATCCCATATTTTTTAATGGCGGTAATATAGGAAAATTATCTATTTGTGGAACAGTTAATGATCTGTCAGTGGTGGGAGCTATTCCTTTATATTTATCACTTTCACTTATTATCGAGGAAGGACTAGCGATAAATGAACTTGAAGAAATAATAAAGACAATCAGTCATGAAGCAATGAAAGCTAATATCAAAATAGTATGTGGTGATACAAAGGTAGTAGAAAAGGGGAATGGTGATAAGCTATTTATAAATACCACAGGCATAGGGGTGATATCTAGAAATAGGCCATTAGGAATGAGAAGCATTAAAGTAGGTGATAAGATAATAATCAGTGGTACAATAGGTGAGCATGGAGCTGCCATTATGAATGAAAGGAATAATTTATGTGAAAGTTCTCTTCTAAAAAGTGATTGTCAAAGTTTAAATGGCATAATAGAAAGTATTTTAAATAGTTCATCAGAAATAAAAGTGATGAGAGATCCTACTAGGGGAGGAGTTATTACAACTCTATTAGAAATAATTGATGCTTCTAACAAAGAGATGCTTATTTATGAGGATAAACTTCCTATTAGTTCAGAAGTATCGGAGTTCAGTGGTTTATTAGGATTAAATCCTTTGTACATGGCTAATGAAGGAAAAGTTATCATTATTGTTTCCAACCAGCATGCTATAGATGTTTTAAACTTATTAAGAAATAGCCAAGAAGGACAAGAAGCTACTATTATCGGAGAAGTTATTGCTGATGGTAAGAAGAATTTATACTTAGAGACAATTATTGGTGCTAAAATTAAATGTTTTCCAATGAAAGGTGAAGAATTACCGAGAATTTGTTAAAAAAATAAATTTATTGGCTTTTTTTACGATTAATGTTACAATTGATTAGAAAAATATACGTAATTGAGAGGGAAGCTTATAATGGAACAATACAAACAAGAGTTTATAGAATTTATGGTAGAAAGCAATGTTTTAAGATTTGGAGATTTTATAACAAAAAGTGGAAGAAAAACTCCTTTCTTTATTAATACAGGAAATTATACAACAGGTGAACAGTTAGATAAATTAGGAATGTTTTATGCAAAGGCTATAAATGAATATTTTGGTAAAGAAGTTGATGTGCTTTTTGGACCAGCTTATAAAGGAATACCATTAACAGTTACAACAGCAATATCAATGAATAAGCTATATGATTTAAATGTTGAGTACTGCTCTAATAGAAAAGAAGTAAAAGATCATGGTGAAGGCGGAATACTGTTAGGTGCTAAATTAGATGACACTAAGAGAGTAGTTATTGTTGAAGATGTTATGACAGCAGGAACTTCTATATATGAAACAGCTCCTATTTTAAAGGCTCAAGGCGATGTTAAAATTCAAGGGCTTGTTATATCAGTTGATAGAATGGAAAAGGGTAGAGGTGATAAATCAGCTCAAGCAGAAATAAAAGAAACTTTTGGTATCACAACTTATGCAATTGTTTCAATGAAGGAAGTTGTTGAATACCTATATAATAGAGAAGTAAATGGAAAAGTTTATATTGATGATGAAATAAAAGCTAGAATAGAAGAGTATTATTCTATATACGGAGCTTAACAAAAAAGCAGTATCCTCTGATACTGTTTTTTTAATTCTCATTATCAATTATCCTTTATACATAATATTGATTTTATATCCTTTACTGTTAAAGTGTTTAATGATTTTATTAATGTGTTCATGACCATTAGTTTCTACTGTTACTTCAAGTAAAACATTATTAATTCTATTCATTGCTTTAAATTGATTATGCTCAAGCTTGACTACATTAGCATTTTCTTCAGATAATATTTGAGAAATATCAACTAATTGTCCTGGAACATCTGGTAGCTCCACTGAGAAACAGAATAGTCGGTCTCCAGAAACAAGGCCGTTATTTATGAGATTTGATATTGTAAGCATATCAATATTACCTCCGCTTATTATTGAACAAATCTTTTTATCTTTACAGTTTAACTTATTTAGAGCAGCTAGAGAAACAACTCCTGACGCTTCTCCTAAAAGTTTATGTTTTTCACTTAATAATAGCAATGCATCAACAATTTCACCTTCCGTTACAGTAACTATTTCATCAACGTATTTATCAATAATTTCAAAAGTCTTTTCCCCAGGAGATTTAACAGCTATACCATCAGCTATGGTGTTAACTTGTTCCAAGGTAATCCTTTCACCTTTATTAATACTTTCATACATTGAAGGCGCTCCAGAAGTTTGAACACCTATAATTTTTATCCCAGGATTTAAAGATTTTGCAACTAAGCTTATACCACTTATAAGACCACCGCCACCTACTGGACATATTATATAGTCTACATCAGGTAAGTCCTCTAGGATTTCTAGACCAATAGTCCCTTGACCATATATTATATCAAAATCATCAAATGGTGGAATAAAAACCTTTCCCTCTTCTTTTTCAATTCTTTTTGCTTCTAAAAAAGCATCATCATAACATGAACCAAATAGAACTGTATTTCCACCATAATTCTTTGTTGATTGTACTTTTAAGTATGGCGTTGTTTTAGGCATTACAATGGTAGATTCAATTCCCAATATTGAAGACGCATAAGCTACTCCTTGAGCATGGTTTCCGGCTGATGAGCATACTACTCCTTTAATTTTTTCTTCTTTAGATAATTGAGAGATTTTATTAAGAGCTCCTCTAATCTTATAAGCCCCTGTAACTTGAAGATTTTCACATTTCATAAACACATTGTTTGAAGAAAGTTTGCTAAAAATATCGCTATGTAATAATGGCGTTTTAACTATAATATCTTCAATTCTTTTTCTTGCTTTTTTTGCTTCATCAATATACATAATACACCCCAAATTTTATAAAAGATAATCTTTATTTCAATTATCTATATATTTTACCATATAATAGCGAAAAATATGATATAAACTTAAACATAAATAAAGCTAATAATTTAGATGAAATTTATATATTGTATTAACAGTCAGTAAAATATATAATTAGCTTGAATAAGAATAATGGAGTGAAAAACATGGAAGAAAGATTGCAAAAGTATATGGCTAGATGCGGTATTGCATCTAGAAGAAAATGCGAAGAAATAATATTAACTGGGAAAGTAAAGGTTAATGGAATAGTTATAAATGAACTAGGTACTAAAGTTACTTTAGATGATATAGTTGAATACGAAGGCAAAAGAATACTTCCAGAGGAAAATAAAGTATATATAATGCTTAATAAGCCTGAGGGAGTTATTACATCTGTAAAAGATGAAAAAGGAAGAAAGACTATCCTAGATATTGTTAAGGTTGAAGAAAGAGTATATCCAATAGGAAGACTTGATTATGATAGTTCAGGCCTTTTATTATTAACTAATGACGGTGATATATATAATAATATAATTCATCCAAGAGTTAAAATCGATAAAAAGTACATAGCTGAATGTAAAGGTGTATTTTCAAAAGAAGATATGGAAAGGTTTGAAAAAGGATTGGATATTGGTGGATATGTTACAGCACCAGCAAAGATAAGAATTATTTCAGAAGATTTAGTAAAAAATTCATATATATCTACTGTAGAAATTACTATTTACGAAGGGAAAAATAGGCAAATAAGAAGAATGTGTTCATCTCTTAATCATGAAGTTATTTCTTTAAAAAGAGTATCTATAGGTGATTTAAAACTAGGTTATTTACAACAGGGGAAATATAGAGAACTGACAAAAGAAGAACTTCAATATATAAAGGAGCTATAAATTATGTTTAAATATGTTTCTGATATTAGCGATTTATCCCATAGTATCATAGAAAATCATTTAGAAAAAAAAATTATAGCCATAGATGCTACTTTAGGAAATGGATATGATACAGATTTTCTGTGCGAAAGGTTTGAAAAAGTTTACTCATTTGATGTTCAAGAAGAAGCTTGCTTAAATTATAAACTTAAAAATAGGAAAAATGTATCTGTTGTAAATGATTCTCACCATAAATTTGATGAATATGTTATAGAAGATAAGGTAAACTGCATAATGTATAATTTAGGATTTCTTCCAGGTAGTAATAAAGAAATAACTACCTTAGCAAAAACTACTATGAAGAGTATTGAAGCCGGATTAGAACTTCTAGATAGTAACGGTATAATGACTATTGCAATTTATAGGGGGCATTCAGAAGGGAAAAATGAAGAAAACTTTATCATGGAGTATGTAAGAAACTTACCTAAAAACATATATGGAGTCATGCTTCATGAATATTTAAATAGAGCAAAATCGGCACCATTATTAATAGTGATAGAAAAGAAATGAAATTGATATTATATTGAAAAATAGAATTTTAAATTTATAATATAATTGATAATATTTATTATAAGTGCTAAAATAATTTAAGCTAATTATTTGAAAAAAGAAAGGATTTAACAATGGATAAAACCAACAACGATGAAGCTCAAGATTTAATGGCCATTATTCATAATAAGTTTCCTAAACTAAGTAAGGGCCAGAAATTAATATCTGAATATATACTTAAAAATTATGATAAAGCTGCATTTATGACTGCAGCTAAACTTGGAAATTCGGTGGGGGTGTCTGAATCTACAGTAGTGCGTTTTGCTATTGAACTAGGTTTCTCTGGATATCCAAGTTTACAAAAATCTTTACAGGAACTGATTAAAAATAAGCTTACAACTGTTCAAAGACTTGATTTATCAAACGATTATATTTGTAATGGATATACGCTTAAAGGTGTTTTAAAGTCTGATATGGAAAATATTAGAGCAACTATGGAAAAAATAAATTATTCAACATTTGAAGATGTTGTAAATAATATTTTTGAAGCAAAAAGAATTTATATCATTGGACTTAGAAGTTCTATGGCTCTTGCAGAATTTTTAGGATTTTATTTAAATGTAATATTGCAGAATGTAAAAACTGTAGGTTATGGTATTTCTGATATTTTTGAAGAAATGATTAATATAGGTGAAGGTGACCTTGTAATAGGAATAGGCTTCCCAAGATACGCTAATAGAACTATTGATGTATTAAGTTTTGCACAAGATAGGGGAGCTACAATTGTTGCTTTAACTGATAGCATCATATCACCACTTGCACAAAGAGCAGACTATGCTTTAATTGTTCAAAGCAATATGGCTTCCTTTGTTGATTCATTAGTAGCACCATTGTCTGTTATTAATGCATTACTAATTGCAGTAGGATTAAGACAGAAAGAAAGTGTTTCAACTACCTTTAACAGTCTGGAACAGATTTGGAAAGAATATAATGTATATTCTTATAATCATAATAATGATGATGAATTTTAAAGAAATATTGTAATTGTAACACTAAAGGAATTAGCAAAAGTTAATTCCTTTAATTTTTAACATAAAGGAGAAAAGATTATGTCTAAGGTAATGGTAATAGGAGCAGGGCCAGCAGGTATAATGGCTGCCATCACAGCTGCTGAAAACCATAATGTTGTTTTAGTTGATGGTAATGAAAAAATAGCTAAAAAGTTATTTATCACAGGAAAAGGAAGATGTAATATAACAAATGGTAAAGATATTGGCGACTTTTTTGATTATATTCCTGGTAATCCGCATTTTTTATATAGTGCTTTATATTCATTTACTAATAATGATGTTATAGAAATGATAGAAAGTGAAGGAACAAAATTAAAGATAGAGCGTGGTGGAAGAATATTCCCTGAGTCTGATAAATCATCAGATATAATAAAAGCTTTATCTAAAAAACTAAGTAAGGCTAAGGTGGATATTAAATTAAATTCTAAAGTTACAGATGTATTCTTTGAAAATAATACAATAAAATCAGTTGAAATAAATAATAGTCAAAAAGTTAGTGCTGATTATTTTATAATTGCCACTGGTGGAGCATCTTATCCTTTAACTGGTTCAAGAGGTGAAGGGCAAGTTTTAGCAGAAAAACTAGGACATAAAATAATTGATTTAAAACCTTCATTGGTACCAGTTGAATTAAATGGAGACTGGTTTAAAGAATTGATGGGTTTAACATTAAAGAATGTTAAGTTAGATATACTAGATAGTAAGAATAAGGTTAGATATTCAAATCAAGGAGAAATGAAATTTACTTCTTATGGAATATCTGGACCTATAGTACTTTCAGGATCAAGATATATAGATTATAAAGATACATATTCAATTTCTATTGATTTAAAACCATCTTTAGATGATAAAGAGCTAGATTTAAGAGTACAAAAAGATTTTAAAAAATATATTAATAAGGATTTTAGAAATTCATTAGATGATTTATTACCACAAAAAATGATTCCATTAATAATAAAACTTTCAAAGATAGATGACTATAAGAAGGTTAATGAAATTACTAAGTTAGAAAGAAAAAATCTTGTAAGTGTTATTAAGGGTATAAAAGGTAAAGTAAAGGGGTTAAGACCTTTAGAAGAAGCAATAGTTACTTCAGGTGGTGTATCTACTTTAGAAATAGATCCTTCAACAATGAAATCAAAGATTATTAATAACTTATCATTTGCTGGTGAGGTTATAGATATTGATGCTTTTACAGGTGGATATAATGTACAAATAGCATTATCTACAGGATATTTGGCAGGAAAATATTTATAACACTTGTGAACTTTAAATAATGATTATATAATTTTAAAGTATAAAAATAATATATAGTTTTGAAAGGTGGTATAATATGAGAATATCAGTTGCAATAGATGGACCAGCTGGTGCAGGGAAAAGCACTATAGCAAAGATAGTAGGAAAGAAATTTGATCTTATGTATATAAATACCGGAGCAATGTATAGAGCAGTTGCTTTAATGGCCGAACGTAAACATATTAAGCCAGAAGAGGTAGAAAAATTAGTAAAATTAGTTGATACTATGGAAATTCATTTTGAAAATGATGATTTAGTTTTAAACGGAATTAACGTGCAAGAAGAAATTACAATGCCAGAAATAAGTGCAATAGTTTCAAACTATGCATCTATACCAGAAGTTAGATCTAAGTTAGTTCAGTTACAAAGAAATATTGCAGAAAAATATAATGTTATTATGGATGGAAGAGATATTGGAACTGTGGTTTTAAAAGATTCAAAATGCAAATTTTTTTTAACTGCTAGTGCAAAAGAACGTGCTAATAGAAGATTTAAAGAATTAACTGAAAGAGGTCTTGAAGTTAATTATGATGAAATATTAAATGAAATAATTAGAAGAGATACTATAGATAGCACAAGAGAAGTTGATCCATTAAGAAAAGCTGATGATGCAATAGAAATAGATAGTTCAAATTATAATATAAATGAAGTTACTGAAATAATTTGTAATTATATTGAAAATATATTAAAATAAAATTATATTGA